>CALGJU010000304.1 GCA_937928685.1 uncultured Granulosicoccaceae bacterium | reverse complement strand
GGAGTATGGTGTGTATTTTTTCTATCAACTCTGCACCGACTTTTCTGTCCATGCATGAAAATGGAATACCGGAGATCACTACATCTGGCATTTCAAGCTGATGAGCCTGCAAAATAGATTCAATATCACAGGCATTGCCATGATGCGCGACAAACCGCGGATCTTTGATCTCACTGACCAATTCGAACAGACCCGCATTCAACTCAATACATAGCAGCTTCGCATCAGAAGGCATGCTATCCAGAATCGCCTGCGTGGTGCCACCGTTACCAGGACCCAGCTCAACAATCACTTTCGCATTCGATGGCTCGGCATTTCTGATGATTCTTCGCTTCAGAAACCCTGAGCTCGGGATGATTGATCCCAGTTGCATTGGATTTTTTAAAAACTCTCCAAGAAACAACAATGCACCACTTCGTTTTTTCACCGAGTGTATCCGCTTGGTTTTTGAATGTGCAACCGCACAAAAGGGCAAACGTTAACGGAATCTATGCCTGGCAGCAACGCTTTTTGGTGGAATTCAACGGCTTAAGTTTCAACTACATCAGCCACTACAGTAAGACGGACACACCTGCGTAATGCCGTTATGAAACCCAGTAAATCAGCCATTCTCAGCCTGCTTCTTAGCGCCACTCTCAATCAGGGGCATGCTGCAGCAGTACCTATTGACACACTGGACCTGCTCCGCGTTACCGGCGTGCTGCCACAGATTGCCATACTGAAGGATCTGGTTATCGATTCCAGCCTGGCAAATGCGTCGCGTTGCGACACGATGCCGCCAACCGCCCCCCTCCCAAGCTTCAGCGCTGACTCGATTACCCATGACACGCTGCAAAATTTTGATCTACTCAACGCCTCAGAGATGGAATTGATCACTGAATGGTTTCAAAGCCGACTGGCGCAAAAGATACATGAGGCTGAACAAAGTGATCTGGACAGCCACGGCGTGAGCCAATACATACAGGTATTGCGTGAAAACCCAAGCAGGTTTCAGACAGTCAAACGCATTGTTAAAAACACTCGCACCACTGCCTTTATGGGAATTATCGGGTCAGAAGTCGAATACGCAGGCATGTTACACAGCGGTTGTATTGCCAAGGCTCAGCTCACTACAGCACCGGGCAACAGAAACCCGGAACAGTCACTGGCAAATGCCAGTCGCGACGACAAAACGCTCACCGCACTGTTACTGTCTGAAGACATCACCATTGATCTTGCTTATCTGTTGCGCAATCTGACAGACTCCGAACTCAATCGCTATGCGGAGTTCACTGAAAGTGCAGCCGCGCAATCTTTCTATAAAAATCTTATTGCAGCGATCGGTAAAAGCATGACGCTGGCAAGCGACAGAATTCAAACCGACCAGACGCACAGTGCTTTTGATTTTTAGCTCTGAACCGGCTGCATTGACTAACTAAACAACCACAGAAAGCCCAGGTTGTACCACACATGCATAATGATGGACGGAGTTACCGCATCATAGCGTTCACGCAGATACCCGAACACTAACGACGGGGCAAACACCAGCGCCGCAGAAAGCGGTGACTGATTGAATAAATGCAGCGATGCAAACATAAAGCTGGTCAGCACATTTGCACGACTAATCTTTAATACCAACAGTCTTTTCCAGATAGGTCGCTCAAGCAACCAGGTTTGAATAAAGCCTCTGAACGCAAGCTCCTCAATCACCGGGTATAACACCACACTACTCAGCAGCACTTTAAGCGCTAAACCACCGGGTTGCGATTGACCTGAAATAAACCACAGCGCCACCCACACCAACGGCCCCAGCGCCAATGCTATCCAGAAATGCAGATCGGTCAGTACCCGGTTGATAAGCAACTTCAACGTAACGCCCTGTCAGTGTTAAGCAGATTCATGTAACCAGGCTGCAATATCCCGCGCGTAGTAAGTCATGATCGCATCCGAGCCAGCACGTTTGAGGCTGACAATGCTTTCCATTACCACTTCGCGTTCGTTAAGCCAGCCATTTTGCGAAGCCGCTTTTAGCATCGCATACTCACCACTCACTTGATACGCACAGACCGGAACACCAAACTCGCGCTTCACCCGGCTTATAATATCGAGATAGGGCAAGCCTGGCTTTACCATCACCATATCGGCGCCTTCCTGCAGATCAAGTGATACTTCCCGCAGCGCTTCATCGGAGTTGGCAGGATCCATCTGATAACTGTACTTGTTGCCGCCACCGAGCGTGGCGGTAGCGCCCACCGCATCGCGAAAAGGGCCATAAAACGAAGACGCATACTTGGCTGCATAAGAGAGAATTTTAGTGTTCACATAACCGTTAGCTTCGAGCGCGTCTCTGATTGCACCGATACGGCCATCCATCATGTCAGAAGGACCAAGCACATCAGCCCCTGCCTCAGCATGAGACAGTGCTTGGGCCACTAAAGCTTCCACTGTCTCATCGTTGGCCACATAACCGCTCGAATCCAGTAAGCCATCCTGACCATGAACAGTAAAAGGGTCGAGCGCCACATCAGTCATTACTCCAAGCTCTGGAAACTCAGCTTTAATCGCCCTGATGGCTCTTTGCGCCAGCCCTTGCGGATCATACGCCTGCTCCGCTTTTTCGGTTTTTACGCTATCCGGGGTAACCGGAAACAAGGTAATACAGGGTATACCTGCGCGAACCAGCGATTCCGCATCTCGCAGCAGTAAATCAATCGTCACCCGGCTGACCCCCGGCATACTTGGCACCGGATGACTTTCACCCGCCCCTTCGATTACAAATACCGGATAAATCAGATCATTAGCGGTAACGTGAGTCTCACGCATCAAGCGCCGACTGAAGTCACTGCTACGCAGTCGGCGGGGTCGTGTTCTGGGAAAGCTGCCGTGGTTCAAGAATTAGCTCCATCACTTCAAAGGTGATTCATTTATAATTCATTTTAGCAGCCTCATACAACGAACCCATGAATAAAAAATTCGCCGTTTTCGGCAACCCGATCAAGCAGAGCCTTTCACCGCAAATCCATCAACAGTTTGCACGCCAGCACGCTTTGGAGATTGGCTACGAAAGAATGCTGTCTGAGGACACCAAATTTACCAACGATATAAACCAGTTTTTCAAAGATGGCGGTTCCGGTTGCAATATCACTGCACCATTTAAGGAACTCGCGTATGGGATGTGTGCCGAGCTCACCGATCACGCAAAGCGCGCCCAAGCAGTTAACACGCTATACAAAAACGACTCAGATCAGCTGTGCGGCCACAACACGGACGGCGGCGGACTGCTTCGCGACCTAACTGCCAACCTTGGTCTATCGCTTACAGGCAGTCATATCATCATATTGGGTGCCGGCGGTGCCACACGTGGCATTCTGCAGCCATTAATTGATCAGACACCGGATAGCATCACCATCATTAATCGCACCCTCACCAAAGCACAAACACTGGCCAACGAATTCAGTGATGTGTTCAGCATAGAGGCGGTTGCCGCTGATAGCATTCCCGCAGACCTTGCCGCTGCAGACCTGCTGCTAAATGCCACTTCCGCGAGCTTAGAAGCCAAACTGCCTGTGACCAACAGCGCGATCATTAGCGATAACACCTTTTGCTACGATCTCTCTTATGCCTCTGAGCCTACACGGTTTTTACAATGGACCAAAGAATGTGGCTGCAAGCATAACCACGACGGTCGCGGCATGTTAGTGGAGCAAGCAGCACTGGCATTTACCACCTGGCTTCATCTTGACGC
>CALGJU010000303.1 GCA_937928685.1 uncultured Granulosicoccaceae bacterium | reverse complement strand
TGCGCAGGATTTATCAACTCAGCTGGTGGGACACTTGCAGTCGTCCTAACCAGAAACCACAAGAGGAATTCAAAGATGAATCAGACCGCAGAGCGCTACCAGCAGAAGCTCGATCAAGTCGTTGACTACATTTATGACAACCTGGAGGAAGACGTTCGTATAGACACATTGGCCGAAGTCGCCTGTCTTTCACCGTACCACTGGCATCGTATTTACAAATCAATGCGTGGTGAAACAGTAGCCAACACCATCAAACGACTACGCTTACAGCGCGCCGCTGATCGACTGGCCAACTCAGACATGCCCATCACAGACATTGCCAGCCGCTCGCAGTACACCACAGCAGAATCGTTCAACCGTGCCTTCAAAGCAGAGTTTAACCTACCCCCCGCCGCCTACCGTGAGCGCGGTAGTCATGCAAAATTCAAACGCGCAATGGCCGAGAATAATCCAGATGGGTTTGAAGTAGAAATCATCGATTTTCCAGAGACCGTATGCGCTGCCGTTCCACACACAGGTTCCTACATGCAAATAGATCAGGCCATGGGTAAGTTATTCGTACAGCTTCAAGAACATGGCCTGTTAAACGAGAACACACAAATGATGGCGCTGTTTTTAGATGACCCAGAGCTCACAGAAACAGAAGCGCTACGGTCCTTCGCCTGCAGCCCGATAGATCCAACAGTAAGCTCACCTTCAACGCTTGAAACACAAACTTTGCAAGCAAGGCAAGTAGCGAAGCTTAAGTACCAAGGACCATATGCAGATATGTCACAAGCGTATCAGTGGCTGTATGGCGTGTGGCTACCACAATCAGGCTATGCACCAGCCGATGCACCGTGTATTGAAAGCTATCTCAACAACCATCAACAAGTCGCACCAACTGAATTATTGACTAACATCATGCTGCCACTAGGAGATGAGCTATGAAACAGAAATTCTCAAAAGACGTAAAAAATGTATTCGATACCTTTCCAGCTGATGCACAAAAGAAATTATTGCAAATAAGACAACTGATCTTCAACGCTGCCGCTAACGATAGCGCCATAGGCACTGTCACTGAAACACTAAAGTGGGGAGAACCCGCCTACCTTACAGAAGAGACCGGTAGCGGCAGCACCATAAGACTGGGCTACAAAGAAAAAACACCAGATTCAGTAGACGTCTACTTTAATTGCCAGACCACACTGATCAAAGATATCAAGCAGCTGCGTCCTGGTGAACTTGTTTGTGAAGACAATCGTGTTATACATATTTCACTTGCTGAACCATTGCCGGAAGATGCGCTAATTGATTGCTTAACTATGGCACTGAAGTATCACTACAATAAAAAGGCTCGAGAAAATGGCTTGCTATAGGGTAGATCAGCTACCGCCTGACCTGTTTCCGACAATTTTCTACCGGCTTTTTAGCCATCACCAACAGCACCAACTACGTTGTTTGCAACCAATTGATCAATAGCCTCCTGCTGATAGCCGGCTTCTAACAACACCTCAACAGTGTGCTCACCAAGCAAGGGTGCAGCGCGTTTTATTCCACCCGGTGTACCGTGAAACTTCACCGGTGCACCTAACGTTTTTACCACGCCCACCGTAGAGTGATTAACTTCGGTCACCATTTCACGCGCCAGGGCTTGTGGGTCTTGGTGCATCTCACACACATCCAATATAGGCCCTGCCGGTACACCGGCTTCAGTCAAACACAAAAGCCAATGGTCTGTGGTGTTGGTTTTAAATACCTCATTTAGTTCCGTGATTAGCGCATCTAGATTTTGCATTCGATCAGGGTTGTTTTTAAACCTTGGATCATCAGCCAAATGTAGTGCGCTGATGGCTTGCAGCATAAGAAGCCAATTCGCCTGATTGGCAGCACCAATATTAATCCAGCCGTCACGGGTGGCGACCGATTGATAAGGTGCATTCAAGGGATGAGCAGAACCCAACGGTTGTGGTGCAACATCTGTTGCAAACGCAATGGCGGACTGCCAGAATGTTTGAGTAATACCCGCTTCAAATAGTGAAGTATCTACCCTCTGCCCTAATCCGGTTTTAAGTTTACAGGCGTAAGCAGCGCAGACACCCATAGCGGCTAGAATGCCAGCGGTAATATCAGTGATTGGCGGGCCGGCTTTAACCGGCGGACGGCCAGGCCCTTCACCGGTCACAGACATTAACCCTGACATACCTTGCGCAATTAGATCAAACCCACCACGTTCACGATAAGGGCCCGTTCTGCCAAAGCCTGATATCTCACAGTAGATGATACCCGGGTTAACTGCTTTTAATGTATCGTAGTCCAAACCAAGCCGTGCCATTGTGTCATGCCGATAGTTCTCGATGACAACATCAGCCTCCTTGAGAAGCTCCAACAAAACCGCTTTTCCGTCCGCCTGCTTTAGGTCAATTGACAGCCCTCGTTTGTTGCGGTTCATCATCATAAATGCCGCCGACTCACCGTTTATTTCCGGCGGAAGAAAACGACGGCTATCATCACCTGCACCGTATTTTTCCACCTTGATAACGTCGGCCCCCATGTCAGCCAGCATAAGCCCACATGCGGGGCCTGCCATAATGTGCGCTAACTCAATTACCCGAAGGCCAGTAAGTGGGCCAGATGAAACATCAGTCATATCCCTTTCCACTGCGGCTTACGCTTCGCAAAAAAGGCATCAATTCCCTCCTTAAAATCTTCACTGGTATAGCACTGGACAATCAAGTCATCACCGGGCACATTGGCCGCGTGTTCACGCAAACGGCGCAACCCCTCTTTACTAGACGCTATAGTCAGTGGTGCTTGTGCCTTTAGTTTTTCGCACAATTCATGGGCGCGGGCCATTGGATCGTCAACACACTCACTTACCAAGGCGATGTTTAAAGCCTCATCTATCTGAATCAAGCGCGATGTTAGTAGAATTTCCCGGGTCCGATTGGCACCAAGCAATTCAACCAAGCGCGACAAATTACCCACCGATAGACAATTGCCCAACGTACGGGCAATGGGAAAACCAAACTTAATGTCACGGCTTGCAATGCGTAAATCACAGCAAGCTGCTATTGCGGCACCACCCCCCGTGCAAGCACCACGAATGGCTGCAACAGTGGGTATTGCTAATGTCTCTAGCCGCCCTAACACGTGATCCATTCGTCGCTCGTAACCGAGTGCATCCTCCTCTGTTTTAAAGTCTCTAAAACGTGAGATGTCAGTACCGGCGGCAAACGCTTTATCACCGGCACCTGTAATAACCAGTGCTTTTATGTCAATAGTTTGATGCTGAATTTGATCGCAAATATCTGACAGCGCATCGTACATTTCGAACGTCAGTGCATTGCGCGCCTGTGGACGGTTGAAAGTAATGACCCCCACTTCATCTGATTGATGAAATAAGAGATCATCGTTGCTACTTGGCATATTAGGTACCTATCACTGATATATTGAATAGTTAACGCAGACTAAAACCACGCTGATTGCTCAACCGTTACGATCAACGGTAAAAGTACTCTACTAAGAACATCGGAACTGCTGGCACGTACGTACACAACAACAGCACTAACAACAGCACCCCTACAAAATACACGTTCACTTTTGATACATCCCATATATTGGCCTTCGCAATGGAACATGACGTGATCAATACTGAAGCCACAGGGGGCGTCTGTTGGCCAATAGCCAAGTTCAGCGTAACGATTAAACCGAAGTGAACCGGATCAATACCAACAACCTGTATCAGTGGCACAACAATAGGCACCACCAGAATAATGGCTGCCACCGAGTGAAGAAAAAAACCGATAATAAGAAAGAATATATTCAAAATTGCAAGAATAACGTACTTGTTGTCGGTAAGCTCCATCATGCTGGACGCAAGCTCCTGCGGAACCTGAGCGCGTGTTAAAAAGCCTCCCATTAACACTGAAGCGGCAACCAGCAACATAACCACAGCGGTTTGAATACCCCCCTCTATCATAGAAGTGCGTAACCGTTTAAAGCTGATTTCTCCATAATAAAAACCTAAACCCAACGCTACCACAACAGCAAGGCCAGCAGCTTCGGTAGCGGTTACAAAGCCCCCGAATATCCCACCAAGAATAATGACAGGTAACAAGAAGGTAGGTAGCGCCTCCTTGAACGCTTCTTTCACTTTGCGGGTATTGAAGGCCTCCTCAGTAGGCAAGTTGTACTTTACCGCAAATGCATAGGCCACAGACATAAGGCCCGCGGCACCAATAAGCCCGGGAACAATACCCGCAACAAACAATTGTTCAATACTGGCATTGGCAGATACGCCATACACAATCATAGGTATCGAAGGTGGAATAATAATCGCCAACGACGCCGATGAAGAGGTAATCGCGGCCGACAATGGTGCCGAATAACCACGCTTTTTCATTTGTGGAATCATGACTGAACCCAGAGCCGCTACATCAGCAACTGCTGAGCCGGATATCTCTGCGAAAAACAACGATACACCGATGTTAACCATACCAAGGCCACCACGCACAAAACCAATAAGTGACGATACAAAATTGATCAGTCTATCAGTGATGCCACCAGCATTCATAATGGCACCGGCCAATACAAACATCGGTATAGCAATTAATGAGAATTTGGTTGAACCGTCGTACATATCAAGGGCTACGGTCACCAAAGAGCCAACACCTTCGGTCGCCACTAAGCCAACGATCGCGGCCACCGCCAGTGCCACAGCTATAGGCACATTGATACAGATCAATACCAACAGGACGAGAAATATACCAAGCACCATCATGAGCGCTGCATCTCCGCTTCAATCTCGGCTTCTATATCTGCATGCTCGGCAGACTGCCCCGCCATCACCATCCTTAAATACTTGGGTGCTGCCAACAATTCACACAAGACAAACAATACAGCACCAATCGGGATAACCGACTGTGTAAACTGCACCGGCACCCAGCGCAAGCTCACCAAAGTATCACCTTCCAGTACCATCAACACTTGCCAGCCAGCCCAGGCCAACAAAACAAAAAACGCAATGAACACGACCTCCGCAAATAATGCAGTATACAAACGCAGCGGCATTGGGATGGCCAGCAGCACACTGTCAAAACCGATGTGCTTGCGCTTGAGAACCGCCAGCGCACCACCGTAGTAGGTGATCCAGGCCAACATGACACTCGCGACTTCGTCATACCAGGAAAGCGAGGCATCAAGCTTACGATACACAACAGCGACAACGACAATGGTTGTCAATGCCACCATCAATATCATCAAAAACCATTCGAGTACAAACTCGATGGCAAGCACCAGTGATTTCACCGAGACGTCTCCAAAAGCTTTTCTATGCGTTGATATCGCACACTTGACTCACCAGGCTAATTTGCCCGATGAGCCAAGGGATATCGTGCGATTTGCAACAAAAGTGATTTTACTTCGCTAGAGCCTGAACCTGATTAATCAGTTCCGCACCACCCTTAACTGTCGATGCGAACTCTTCATAGATAGGCTTTGAGGCGTCGATAAACGCCTGTTTGTCTGCGGTGTTCACTTTTATGCCGCCAGCTTCTAAGTTGCCTAGCAGTTCTGTTTCAAGATTGGCAGCCATCTCGTATACAGCATCTTGCGATTCGGCCGCAGCCGCCATTAAATCAGCCTGGACATCTTCGGGCAACTTAGCGAAGTTCTTGGCAGAGACTAATACATAAGCCGGGGTATAAACGTGCCCGGTAATAGACAAATATTTCTGCACCTCCTGAAACTTTGCAGACCATATTTGTGCATAGGGGTTTTCCTGGCCATCAATAACGCCGGTTTTCAGTGCGGTGAACACTTCGGAGAACGACATAGGCGTTGGGTTTGCACCGTACAACTGGAACATTTTCACACGCCATTCACCCTTTGGTGTGCGCAGCTTAATACCAGCCAGATCACCTGGAACATTCACAGGGCGGGTGTTGTTGGTGATGTGTCGAAATCCATTTTCGTAGTAGCTGAGAATTTTGTAACCCTTGGCTTCAGCCGCCGCATTAAACACGCTTTCACCTAGTTCAGCTTGTATCGCTTTCATATGCTCGCGAGACTGAACAATATAAGGCATTTCAAAAACACCAAATTCATCGGCCACTGACGACATCACCGACGATGGCAATGCAAACGTGACTTGACCCAACTTAAGCTTCTGCAGCAGCTCTTTGTCTTTGCCCAACTGTGAAGACCCGAATGCTTGCACTTCAGCTCGATCACCGAGCCGCGCATTGGCATTTTTAACAAACTCGTTAACTGATGCCTCAAATAACGAGCCGGGATTACCCACATGGCCAAATTTTAAAATGAGTTTTTCGGCCGAAGCCGGCCCTGCCACTAGCGCTACAGCTGCGCCAAGTATGGCTGCGATAAACCGTCTTTTCATTGTTTCCTCTCCTCAGTAAAACCCGCCGCAACAACGCGGCTTAGTCCGAAACAGTCAGTGAGACTAGGCCGCCTTTGACTGTGCCCGGGGTGTTGATTTTAAGTGATCCAGTGCGGCTTGAGTGCCGCCAATTGCATGAGGTACCGCTGCTATATGCAAGCCCATTTCAATACCAGCTAGTGTGCCTAGCAACATCACATCGCTGTGATCACCCAAGTGCCCTATACGAAATACCTTACCTTGAACTTTTGACAGACCGTTGCCCAAAGACATATTGCAGTGCGCAAGAATTGTCGAGCGCAAGTGGTCAGCGTCACAGCCATCTGGTACCCGCACGGCCGTAAGTACCGGCGAGCACTCAGTCTCTTCCAGGCACTGTACTTCAAGCCCCCAGGCACTCACTGCAGCACGGGTCGCGGCAGCGTGGCGAATGTGTCTTGCGAATACGTTTTCTAACCCTTCTTCGTGCAGCATATCAATTGCTTCGGCTAAGCCAAACAACAGGTTGGTTGCCGGTGTGTAGGGAAAGTAGCCACGCTGGTTAGCTTCGATCATGTCCTGCCACTGCCAATAGGAGTTCGGTAAAGTGGCCTGCTTGTTGGCAACCAGTGCTTTCTCACTTACCGCGTTAAAAGACAAACCCGGTGGCAGCATTAATCCTTTTTGCGATCCGGAAACAGCAACGTCAACACCCCACTCGTCAAAACGAAAATCGGCTGAAGCCAAACCAGAGATCGTATCCACCATCAACAGAGCCGGATGCTTTGCAGAATCGATGGCGGCTCTGACTGTGCCGATCTTTGATGTGGCACCTGTGGATGTTTCGTTGTGCACAACACACACGGCTTTTATTCTGTGCTCTTTATCGGCTTTCAGTGCCTGCTCAATAAGCGCTGGATCTGCTCCTCGACGCCAATCGGTTTCTATTAGCTGAGGTTCAAGGCCAAGCTTAATAGCGAGTTTTTGCCATAGAAATGCAAAGTGGCCGGTTTCAACCATAAGCAGCTTGTCACCGGCACACATTGTATTTACAAGCGCTGCCTCCCACGCACCGGTGCCCGACGCAGGGTAGATAATAACCGGTTGGGTGGTTTTAAAGATGGTCTGCATACCGCTGAGAACACGGTGCCCTAATTCGGCAAAGCCCGGGCCACGATGATCCACAACAGGCATATCAATCGCCCGTAAAATGCGGTCCGGAACCGCACTGGGGCCAGGAATCTGTAGGAAATGACGGCCAGCTTGGCGCATGAAATGTCCTCCAACACTTGCGTAAAATGCATTATGAATTCATTATTAAATTATTTTGATCCGCAACGCAATGAATAATTTCGACGCAAAAGAGTTAGCCCGAAACTTAACGAAGCATGTTGAAGGCGATGTATTAATGGATGCCTTCACTCGTGGGCGCTATGCCACCGATGCGTCTATCTACCAGATGATGCCTGCAGGTGTCGTTATTCCTAAAAGCACTGCAGACGTAACATCCATACTTGCCATCGCAGCCGAGCACAATGTACCGGTGACCGCACGTGGCGGTGGTACATCGCAGTGCGGGCAAACAATCAACAGCGGCTTGATCGTTGACAACTCACGACATCTGAACGGCCTGCTCGAATTAGATGTCGAAAATAAATCTTGCCTGGTGCAACCCGGAATCGTACTCGATGAACTGAATCGGATTCTCAAACCTCATGGCTTGTGGTTCCCGGTAGATGTCTCAACCGCCTCCCGCGCAACCATTGGTGGCATGGCAGCCAACAATTCCTGCGGCCAACGCTCAATTCATTACGGCATCATGCGTCACAACGTACAGGCGATCGATGCCATATTAGCTTCAGGTGAGGCAATGCGTTTTGACGAAGTGCCCGCAACACTTGAAGGCTTGAGCGGTGATAAGCGACGCCTTACTAAAGATCTTTTAGCACTCGGTAAAGCACAAGCCAACAATATCGCAACACGATTTCCCAAGGTGCTTAGGCGCGTGGGCGGTTACAACGTTGATGCGTTAACACCGGACGGCGCCAGCCATAACCTGGCGCACTTGCTGGTAGGCTCAGAAGGCACACTGGCCTACTCCACTGCTATCGAACTCAAACTGTGGCCATTACCTGGCCCGCGTGTGCTCGGCGTTTGTCACTTCCCTAGTTTTTACCAAGCCATGGATGCAACACAACATCTGGTAGAGCTGGGGCCGCACGCTGTAGAACTGGTCGACAACACCATGATTGCATTGGCTCGTGACATAGACCTCTACAAAGATTCTGTTGCTGAATTTGTACAAGGTGATCCCGCTGCCGTCTTGTTGGTTGAGTTTGCCTATGAGACGCAAGAGCAAAACTTAACGCACTTGAAACTACTGCACGAACGCATGGGTGATCTAGGCCTAAGCTGGCAAGGCACCGATAAGCATTGGGGTGGTGTTGTGGACGCGGTAGATCCTGCTATGCAAGCGCGCATCGGAGAGGTACGAAAGGCAGGCCTGAACATTATGATGTCTATGAAGAGCGAAGGCAAACCGGTTTCGTTTGTCGAAGATTGCGCTGTCGACTTACCCGACCTGGCTGAATACACCGCTGCGTTAACCGAAGTGTTTAGTAAGCACGGCACGCCAGGCACTTGGTATGCACATGCCTCGGTGGGTTGCCTGCACGTTCGACCTGTTCTGAACATGAAGCTTCAAAAGGATGCCGACACCATGCGAGCCATTGCTGAAGAAGCGTTCGACTTAGTGCTTAAATACAAAGGGTCACATTCGGGTGAGCACGGTGATGGCATTGCACGCTCTGAATTTCATCGAAAAATGTATGGCGAACAAATGGTGTCATTGTTTGAAACCGTAAAGCATCGGTTTGATCCAAACAACCTGCTAAACCCGGGCAAAATTGTCAAAGCACCACGCATGAATGATCGCGAGCTGTTCCGCTATCCACCAAACTATCAAGTCACCCCGATTCAACCTGTTTTGGACTGGTCCACCTGGAGCGGTGATAACGGTGGCTTGCAAGGTGCGATAGAAATGTGCAATAACAACGGTGCCTGCCGAAAGATTAAAGGCGGCGTTATGTGCCCCTCTTATCGCGTTACCAGGAATGAAAAAGACGTCACTCGCGGGCGTGCCAACACACTAAGGCTAGCCATGTCAGGGCAGTTAGGAGAAGACGCCTTAAGTTCAGACTCAATGCAAGACACCATGAAACACTGCGTATCTTGCAAAGCATGTAAACGCGAATGCCCCACCGGTGTTGATATGGCGCGCATGAAAATTGAAGTAATGGCAGCGCGTGCACGTGTGCATGGGCATTCATTGCACGATAAGCTCGTTGCACACTTACCCCGCTACGCACCTTGGCTATCACGCGCGCGTTGGCTCGCAAATTTGCGCAACACCATACCGGGTGCTGCGCGCCTCACTGAATCGCTAACAGGCTTCGCAGCCACACGTAATTTACCCACATGGGCTGCTGACCCGTTTCGTGAAAAAGACACACTCGGAGAAGGCAGTCGCGAAGTTGTCTTATTGGCTGATACATTCAACAGCTGGTTTGAACCAGACAATCTTCGCGCGGCACGGGTTGTTTTAAGCGCTGCGGGTTACCAGGTTCACATCGCCCAGCTACCGGGGCAGCGAAAATTATGTTGCGGCCGCACCTACCTGGCAACCGGCATGGTAGAGCTTGCAAAAATAGAAGCACAACGTCTGGTGCAGGCACTATTACCTTGGGCGCAAAAAAACATACCCATTGTCGGGCTGGAGCCCAGCTGCCTATTAACCCTGCGTGATGAATACAAAGTACTGATCCCGGGAGACAACACTGACACCGTTGCCAATAACGCAATGATGCTGGAAGAGCTCATTATGCGTGACAGCAATGAGGGCGCTTTGGACTGGTCGCTAGAGGCACCCGCACGCTCAGTTATGGTGCACGGCCATTGTCATCAAAAAGCCATGGGCGCTTTCAGCGCTGTGCAGCAAACTCTGGCTCTGATACCCGGGATGGATATTAAAATTATCGAATCCAGTTGCTGTGGAATGGCAGGCGCATTCGGCTATGGCCATGACACGATTGATGTTTCACTGAAGATGGCAGAACTAGATCTGTTACCGGCCGTACGTAAAGCGGATAGCCATACACTAATTGTTGCCGACGGCACCTCGTGCCGACATCAGATAATTGATGGCACGCAACGAGACGCGATGCACGTTGTACAAGTACTGGCTATGGCGCTGCAAAATTCTGCCAGTAATAATACAGTACGAGAAACTACAGCACATGCTCAAGCAGGTAGAAGTTAACGATGAGCACACTTGAAAATTTAAGTTCTATCAACCGACCGTCTTTGCACGAAGAATTAACTGATCGGCTACGCACCATGATCGTCGAAGGCGTACTGGTGGCGGGCGAAAAAGTACCCGAACGTGAACTATGTGAAAAACTAGGCGTATCACGCACCCCCATGCGTGAAGCCTTAAAGGTATTGGCAGCGGATGGATTATTAACCTTACAGCCCAATCGTGGCGCTCGAGTACGCGCCATAACACTTGACGAGTTGGAAGAGGTCTTCCCGCTAATGGGAGCTTTGGAAGCCCTGGCTGGAGAGCTGGCGTGTAAAAACGCCACTGAAAAACAACTGCAGGCTGTGCGTAAAACTCACAAAGCCATGCTGGCGTGCTTCAAAGCATCAGACATGCCTGGCTACTTTCGTTATAACCAACAGATTCATGAAGCCATTCTAAACGCAGCTGGCAATAAAACACTCACCACCACCTACCTATCACTGGCGGTGCGAGTACGACGAGCGCGATACCTTGCCAATATGAGTCAACAGCGCTGGCAGGCAGCCGTTGATGAACACGAACTTATTTTATCGGCATTGGAAACTCGCGATGCTGGCAAGCTAAGCGCCATCTTAAAGCAACACCTTGAAAACAAGTTTGCAACAGTGCGGCAGTGGATTCTTAACCAGCAAGACAATCCGCCGCCGCAGGAATAAGTATTGGCGAACCGCAACCAGCATTCCACACTATCTAAAGAGCACGTAAATTCATGGAACTCACCCTCATCAACGCAAAAGACATCATTAAGCACGCGTTTAATGAACAACAAAAGCAAGGATTCAAACCAATGGCAATTGTGGTACTAGGCTCAGGCGGAAGTATTCGCGCAAGTGAAGCCCAGGACAACACCAGCCTGCTTCGACCCAAGATTGCCCATGGCAAAGCGTATGGGGCTTACTCTATGGGGCTAGGCTCACGAGCATTATACGAACGCGCCAAGGTAGAACCCTTCTTTATTGAAGCCATGAATTCATTGTGCGATGGCGCTCTCGTCCCAGTACCAGGGGGCGTATTAATTCGCAACAAAGACGGCCAACTGTTAGGTGCTGTAGGCATCACCGGAGACAATTCTGACAACGATGAAACATGCGCTGTGGCGGGAATTAAAGCAACCGGGTTTGTTGCTGATACGGGTGGGTCGTAGTTTATGAACTTACCTAGCCGACTACGCATACCCCACTCGATCTGATCTTGCCACGTAATTACACCAGGGTTTAATTGTACTATATCAAGACTTGACCCCTGAACTACAGAGATCGATTTTGCTTACCTCTATGGTAATAACCGAACTGAAGAAGCTAATTCCCAAAGAGTTGGTTATTTAGTGGTAAATATCTAAGCTTGCGCCCTCAATGTTAAC
The DNA here is from genome assembly GCA_937928685.1 of uncultured Granulosicoccaceae bacterium. Classification (GTDB taxonomy): domain Bacteria; phylum Pseudomonadota; class Gammaproteobacteria; order Granulosicoccales; family Granulosicoccaceae. The sequence goes on along the minus strand of CALGJU010000303.1, from coordinate 345 downwards.
CCTATGCAGTATCGATTATTATTCAGTATGATCTGGTAACAACTCAAGCACTGTACCAGGGCGTTCGGCTATTTTCTTCATCATTGAAGCCTGTAGTGTAGTTGCCGCGTCTTCGTTCCAAAGGTTGTACATTTCGTCAGGGTCAGTGGCCAGGTTGTAAAGCTCACCATCACCAGAGATCAGATCTACGGTTAAGCGTGCGGCTTCTGTGCGTACCGTGCGCAATTGCAATTCAACCCCAACACGTGCCGGTGACAGATTCCATTCGTTATAAGCAAAGTCAGTTGCGGGTTGCTCTCCATTGAGCAGCGGCACCAGGCTCGCACTTTGGCTTTCAGAGTCTGC
>CALGJU010000302.1 GCA_937928685.1 uncultured Granulosicoccaceae bacterium | reverse complement strand
CACAATCACGCGCCGCGATGTGCAGACTACACGCAATAGCTTTCGTAGAACTAGTGGAAATTGCTATCTGACGTGCCACTCGCTCACGCGTCGGGTTTCCTGCGGGATATTTGTTCGTAGTTCCCGGTCAACAAACCCGCCTGCGTATGTGTTGAAGATACTGCAGTTGCAAGCATATGGTCTCAATTGCATCGATCTGTGATTGTATTTGTGTCACTTCAAATCGACTAATAAAAACCGCACTATCGGCGAATAAACTTTTTCGGTCGGTTAGCTGCTTCTGGATATCAGGTGGAAGGGATGGGTCTGGTGTGTCCTCAGTAACCGGTTGCATGCTTATGCAGTCACAGGTGTGATTCAGTTTTTGAATCGATCGAATATCTGATGAACAGCATTGTTTATCTGTCTTTGTCATGCCGTTAACGCTTTGATCACTGGTGAACAAATCTCTGAGTCGCGGCCACAGCAGTCCTGCATTAAGAAGAAAAGGAGCGCTGTCATATTGGGAAAATCTGCCTGGTAGATAATTTGTCTGCCCACCCGTGTTGAGCTAACCAGTCCGGCATTGCTCAGCACAAGGAGCTGAGCTGACGCTGTGGGGAGCTTGGTTTTCGCGTTTTTAGCCAATGCGCTAGCGGCTACTCCGTCTGGTCCTGCTTGTATAAGTATTCGCAGTAGCGTTAAGCGTCCCTCATGTGCGATGGCAGACAGTTGAACTACCGCTTTTTTGTTGGTTACGCGTTTCTTTTTAAATTCCATATTTCATGAAACCATGAAATAAAAAACGAATCAAGTATTAAAAATTTACTCCTGCAAATCAACGGCTGCAATTGACGAGGCACTGCGATAGCCCGGTATTTTGAATCCGATGGGAAAATGATCTGCTTTGACGAATGCCGCGGCAAATCTATTACCGATATCGGTTAACTGATGCATATTTTCAGGCTGATCCAGACGTTCCAGATGGTCAACCTGTTCTTTGCTTAAGCTAACGCCAAGTGTGGTGCGCAACCAGTGCTGGTCCAGGAACGCGTTGTATCGTAGATAGGTGAGCTGTGGATGGCCTCCGAGATTGTCGGTGCCAAGCGTTCCGATCTCCCGATCTATTGACCGTCTGGTGGGGCTTGTTGATATCCATTGGAGTAGGGTTTCGTTTAACGCTGATGCGTCATCCATAACTGAAAACAATGAACGGACACCGAGTGCAGCGGCGGACGACTCAAGCAATTCGTCCGCTGACTTGTTGCTTGTTGATTCACCGGTACCTACGGACACCAACAAAATATTTTCTTCACCCAACGGCCATTTCAAACCGTATCCATGTAGCGTGGCAAGCATAAAGAGTTGTAGTGCCGGATTGTTGTGCGGGCTGACACCACCATCTACAAAAGCTCCGGTGACATCTTCTGCTACCTGAAGCCGTTCGGGTTCAAAGTAGGTGGGTGCAGCAGCACTGGCGCGTACTACTTTACGCAGCAAGTAATCACGATTTGGTTTTGTGGTACGACCTGCGCGCGGTCCGTAGTACTTCCCGCGTGGGTTGTTACTGATGATCCATGGGCTTCCGGTATCAAGTCGCTTCAGCATTATGGCGAGGCCTGTGTGCAGCTGGCCACTACCGAGTGTGATGTCTCCAAAGTGTTCGAAAAGTTGTCTTTCGAGCTCTGCACTGTCAAATTTTGCTCTGAACAGCCCCTTTCTAAAAATATCGGATTGAAACACTGATTGTGCAAGCTCCATATATAACCGATTGATTTTTTCTACCCTCCAGCCAAGCGCCAGCGCCGCGGCAATGATAGCCCCTGTCGAGGTGCCGCCGATCAGATCGAAGTAGTCGCATAATCTGATTTCTTTTTTATGCTGCTGTGACAATAGGTGTTCGAGTTTTTTTAGTACTTGTAACGTCCAGATGCCACGAACTCCTCCGCCATCAAGGGACAGAATTCTTTTTTTAGATTCACTGAATAAATGACGGTCACGATTTTCTGTGTTGTGATTTTCCATGGCGTATTAAGCGGGGACCGCGCCTCCCTTTTGTTTTGTGTTGGTTGTTTTCCCGGGGATGAGTTTTTTGGTGTCCAGGTGGATTACTCGTCCACCTCGCGATCGCATATTGTCAATCATGCAGCTTACACGCTCGCCATCAGCGTCTTGTGCGCTGTCTGATTTTCCGTCCCAAAGCGCGATCAAATGTAATTTGTCTATTCCCATCTGAAGCGAACAATAGAGCGTCCATCGGATATTGCGGTGGTAGGGATCCGTGTCTTTTCGGGGAATGCCGACTCTGTCTTTCTGGTAGTGAAAGAAGACTTTATCACTGGATCGAATTTTATAGTAACGCTCCACCCAGTCGTTCTTTTTAACAAAGTGGGCAATATAGTGTGGCTCGTCATACGGCATATGGATATTGACAGTCATTTCGCGCTTTATGCATTCTTCAATAAAAATAATGTCCCCACCGCTGCTCGCTCCGCACATAAAGCAATGATCATTGCTGTCTGCTTTATGTTTTTCGAGTTCCTGTGAAATTACCTTTCTGGCGTTTTCTACCACTGATTCGGGGAACCGGGCTGCTTTAGTCTCTGGCGCGTCGATCATGTGTCCTGTGAACAGGAATGCCTGCACTTGCGATTGTGGTTCCGGGTAGACAGCGATTGAGTCTTTGCTAATTCGGCTTTCTATCCTTTTTATGCTTTGCTGTACAACCTGTATTGCTGCCTCTGCTTTTGTCTGGTTAAAACCTATGTCATGTAAAAATTGCAGGCGCTGAATGGTGGAGCGAAGATAATTGAGATTCCTGCGTGAATAGGAGAGCGCTTTCTGATAAGCCCTTTCGATGATTAACTTTGGGCTGTCATTGACAAGATGCCATTCGGCCAGTGAGGCATATTCCCAGTAGTTACCGGTATATTTTAATTCTGACGGGTGTAGTGAAAAACCCAGTGTGTCTTTCAGGTTGGGTAACATTTTCCTTATTCTTGCAATGTCCTTTGATGGGTACACAGCATCATCGTATTCATTTGCGAGATCAATTAATACGCTGGCTAGTGTGACCGCTTTTATACCTGTTTCATGCACGTTCAAATTTGATCTGAAGCAGTCAAGATACGTATCAAGTGCCTTTATTAGCCAGGGGAAGGTTTCAAAGGCTGCGCGTCTGCGTATATTGGTATCTTGTAGATCGGTCCAGCAGTCTTTCCACAGCGCGGTATAGATTTCTCCGAGAAAGCGTGCTGACACGGTATCGTCAGGTTGTTCGGCAATCAATCGTTCAAACTTAACAATCGCGGCGTCGACTCTGCCCAGTGCGTTGAGCAACCGCGCTTCCTGACGGCGGAAATCACGGTTTTTCGGGTTTACCAACAGGCCTTTTCTGTATTCTGTGAGAGCAAGTTCATGTCGCCCCAGCTCCTGTAAGGCTCGACCGACTTCCCCGATAGCTTCTTCTTTTAAGAAGGGGTTGCTGATCTCATCGGTTAATAACAGGATATCGCCGATGAGCTTTCTGCGCTGGGCAATCTCTACGCGCTCTTGCCAATCAGTGTAGTCCCGCCAGAAACCGGTGGCTAATGGTGTGGTTAAAGTCTTTTTTTCCGGTTCTTTTAACCCGGTAAGTAGATTGTAGATGGGGCTGTGTATTGTCTCGACTGTGGAGTCCCAGGTATTTTTTACCACACGCCTGAAGTTGTGAATGTTGCGTTTGTTTGGCTTTTCTTCAGTTACGCCCTCTGCGCTAATATCATATTTAATGGTTCGTATGTTAAATACATCAAACGGGAGTTTTATACTCTCACCCTGTTTTGATGCTCTAACATGCACTATTCCTCGTTTTCGAAAAGCGTGTCTGACGCCCAGCTCATAAAATACGTTGGCGTTATGGATACTCAGATCGGCGACTACAATATCTGCCAGAAGCAGTTCCTGAAACATATCGGTGTGTATGTCGCCGCTGACGGTTTCTTCGTCTGCCCGAAACGGCTCAAAGCCCTCAGCTTCCAAAGCAGGTTTCAAGAACGTATCGTAGATCTGATCGAAATTGATTGTGTCCCCGTTGGGGGTGTTCTTTATACCGTAGGGCATGATGACAAAGGCGTGTTTTTCCTGATCTGATTCTTCAACCCGGGTGTCAATCAGGTTTTGTATTTCGTCACTCACCTCTGCGTCGACGGCTGCTAAGTCCGGATCACGACCCATGAGCGGAACATGTGACGGCGTACTGAATTCGTCTTGCGAGACGCCTGTGAGCTGCGACAGATGCGTATCGCTACCTGATTTTTTTTGTCCCATAGTAGAGAAGTCCTTTTATTATTTTTTGAATCCGTTAGCTTGATGCACAGGGTTGTTGCTATCCGCCGACCCAGTTAGCAGTGAAAAATCAACCGGAACGGTAGGCCCATGTACCGTCGGCGGTGCAAATGTATCCGTTGACTATTGTGCCTTCCGGGTAGTACTCATCGTTGTAGAGACATTCAGCAAAGAGCGGTGTTGAAGTGAATGTGATTAGCAGTAAGAGAAGAGTTTTCACTTGATTATTCCAATGTGGTCGGGGGAATGATGATTTGTCCTGAGACGGCGCGGGCGGTGGCTGTCACAGAAGAGGGCAGTGCGCTGGTGTCAAAAAGAGATTCTGCGAACTTCTGAGATACAATCACGCGCTCCGGCAGGTTGGATGCAAGTTTGTCTTTCACCGGACAATCCGACATCGAGATCAGGTTGTTTGCGGTGACATGATTGATCATTTTCATTTCAGTTCTATCTGCCACCACGATGTTCATGCCTTTGTCGCGGAAGTCACTGTCGGGACAAACATCGGCGCTATAGGGTTTGAGGTTTGCGCTAAAAGATAGCTCTACCGGTACTTGTGGTGCGTCGAATGGTCCGAGTTCTGTATCACGTAGTCTGCGTATCAGTTTTGCATATCTGTTGTTGTAAGGAAGATTTTCAATCGCATTCATCAGCTCATCGTCCATATCGTAGAGCGAAAAAAGCTGCTTCACCATCACTCTTGTACCCGGGTCGTGTTGTCTTTTGGTTAATAGGCTTTCAAGGTGGATACGGTTAATTTTGTAGTCTATTACTCCGCCGGGGAAGGTCATGTGGAAATGACCTTGTTTTCCGGCGGTAGTCAAAAGTACCATTAAGATGGTAGTTAAAAGAAAAGTGGTGCCAGCCACTAGCAGTAGCGTGCGTTTAGAGCCGCCTGCTGAGTTTGCATCACGGATTTGGTTTTTAATTTCACTGTTTATAAGATTCTGAATGGTTCCCATCAGGCAGATACTCCGTTGACCGTATTCCAAACATGCTTTGCAAAAATGGACATCGAGTGCTCTCGCAGACCGCCAAGCTTGCTTTGAAAGTTAAATCGTAGTTCTACGATTTCAGGGTTTTTTTCTGAAATTGCGTAGAAGTGCCGTAAGCCAAATCGTAAATACGCCAGTACTTCACCGTGCTCGAATATGCGCGCGATGAACAGGTTTCTGGAGTTCTCCTCACGAATTTCCTTTTTTACGCTTTTATAGCCGGTGACGGGGGTTGGGTTGAATGCATAGACAGTGTCTATGGAGAGCTCGCTATAGGCTGCATGTTGCGCCAGCCCTCCACCGAGTGAATGGCCGGTAGTGACTATTGACTTCACCGGGCCGCTTGCGACACGGGCGCGATTCAGTATGGTACTGATGTGTTTTTTGACTTGATCGTAGTGATCATCAATTCCCGGTATGTATTTAGTGAACCAACGAAAATTTGCATACCAGTCGCCCAGGCGTTTACCGCTGCCGCGAAACACAATGACGAGACATTGTGAGTTTTTGTTGTACCATGCCTGATATCTTAGTCCACTGGTTTTGACACCTGTGTCTGGAAGATTGTCTGCACCCGTTTCATCCAATACGTTTTCCCATCCGTGGGATAACGCGGTTTTAATATGCGAGTTATCCGGTTGCAGGGAATCCACATAGCTGCAGGCTGACAAAGAGGCGTAAATCTGCAAATCCGTAAAGCGTTTGTATTGTTCGAACGATTTAATGCTCGGGTTCAGGGGGTGATAATAAACCCCGTTTGCGTTGCGTATGACCAGTGAATCTCTCGGCTGTTTAAATGCCAGTGAAATCCGTTTACCAAAACTTACTCTGTGTTCTTCGTCCATGATTCAAGTCCGTAGTGTTGTTATTCGTCAGAGTGCAGCAATGAAAGGTGTAAGCCGTGCCCAAGGTAATCCAGCTCCAGTAAGCCACCGCTGTGGTCTTTGCGCGCAAGCACATGAAAAAGACTGGGTGGCGTGAACTGAGTGACCTGATTAGAATCGTCGCCCGCGACAGTTAAGCTATCACTTAACTCCTGTAAGGCCGGATCCAGACGGTGTCTGAATTCGTCGTAGTTGGCGTGTGGTATTGCCACTATCGATACCACCTTAGTGAACTGCGCTATCGCCACCTCTCTATGTTCTGGATTGGTATCGGGTTGATTAAGATTCAACATATCCAGTAATCCTGATTGCATCTTTTGCAGCACGCCTGCCTGAATCGGTGCGATAGATTCTCCTTGGTTACGTCGGTCAAAATGCAGGCTTAGCGCATGGTCGAGAATGTCTGCTGCAGTGAGCGGCTGCAACGCAAGCTTCATTTTTTCACTCGGTTTTTTATCAACCGGTGCGTAGTCTGCCATTGGCAGAAGTTCATCAGGTATTGCTGGCGTATTAATGAACCCGACCAGTTTGTTAGGGTTGGAACTGCTCAATCTGGTGTTGTTGCCTGCGTTATGACGGTTCAGAATATCTATAAACTGCGCTGCCACTTCGTCTCCAACCAGAGGGTCGAGGAAGCGACGATTTAATGGGCAGAGGCACCCGGCGGAAGTGCATAGAAATGCATATTCGGCGCAATAGATAAGATGGTTGGGTTCTTCGAACCACTGCAGTGCCGCTTGCTGTTGGTGTTCACTACCGGCTATCGCCAAAACCATCTGTTTAACATGTTCAATAACCTTTTCCGGTGTACTGGCAGCTAATGGGTCACCGCCGTTGTAGACACCGTTTCCAGGGAATTTTGACACGGCGTTAAAAGTCACAGCCATCGCGGTTATGTTGTCGATAAAGCTCTGTCTGAGCCCGCGAGGTACGTAATCGGGTAGCTTCGGCGTGACAAATATCATTGGATAATCAGGCGCGCCGAATCTGCCTGGTGTATCGCCTTCACCGCCGTAGGACTGTGGGCTATTCAGTGTGACGACACCGGGAATGCCGCGTCCACGATCGGCCACGCCAATGGCAATTTGTATGTGGGAGTCCTGGAGTTTTATATGTTCCTTAAGGTCGTGCTCGGCGCTATTGGCGCTCAGCGCTCGATGTTCACAACGATGATGCTTTATGGCAAAGGCCATTTGACCGGGCCTTATGGCTTGCGCCAGCGACGCATCACCAGCCGGATGCTTGCGACCGGAAGCGTCGCGGCTGAGGCTGTCAAAGTCTGCATAGGGCAATAGCCTTAACGGTTGTCCCGGAAACAGGTGGGTATCCGCAGTGAATTGTCCGTGCTGGCCCATGTTTACCGACACGCGGAAAAGATCTTCCGCGTTGTCGATGACTGGCTTATCCGGCCATACTTTGCGCAGTGCTTCCATGTCTGCATGAAACATTTTGTGCGCTCCTTTAAGTCAGTGTTCTGGTTTCTTCGAAATCACAGAACGCCAATAAATCTGTCATCTCAAAACGGCCAGGGCGTGAGCCTAATTGTGGTTGCCATTGTGGGTCGGTGAGTATTGAGTGTTCGGATCGTCTTACCAGTGCTGCAAGGGTTTCCGCGACAATAGTGCTGCCGACATCACCGAGTCGCTGGCCGCCCTCTCTGATAGAGGATTCTTTAAGAATGTAAAACCACAATGGCGTTCTCTCGGTAAAGCTCGCACTCTGCAGCGCATCCAGTTCTATGTCGCTAGCGCCTTGCTGCAATTCCTGACTGCTTAGCACAGTGGTTCCAATGTCGCGTGCGACGGCTTGACCGCAGGGTAGACTCATTAAGTACCCGCGTAACAGGTTGCGAGTGGCAAGCATGGCCATCAGCCCTTGTTCATTGGGCAATCGCTCCAGCTCACTGGAGAGTCGTGGATCGATCGGTCGTGCAACATTAACCGGTGGAGTGCCGAAGTCGTAAAAATTCTGCCAGTTGATGATCCAGCTCTGTGGAACGGGCATATCCTGATTACCGCCTGATGTGAAGGCAAACAACAGGGAAAAGTCAGTGATGTCCGGCCCGAAGATACTGTTGTGATCATAGCGTTGGCGAATCATAGAGTGACCAAAGCGATAGGCGGCGACCGAAAATTCGAATGGCATAAACGTCGGCTTTTCGTTTGTATAGAAACGCGGGTTGCTTAAAGCGCGGTCGAGGGATGCTGGTGTCACGATACGCGGTAGAAAGTCATTTAACACAATCCATTGATAGTGTTGCACCACAGTTTTTCTGGCTTCCTTAAATAGCTGTGCGGAATCACTAAACCGGTCGGAAAGGTGATCAGCCACTTTATTGTGGAATACTTTGAATGCATGATGTGTTTGAGCGACGAGTAGATTTTCATCGTTTCGATTATCTCCAATGACAGGCGTACCGTCGGGCATTCTAAAGAGATCGCGGTTGGTGGTGGCTGTGTTGACGTGATCTGGTGTTCCTCGACCGTCATTGCGATTGCTACCGAGTTGCAGGTGAACGCCATCGGCTTCGTACATGCCCGAATCATCTTCCGGGCCAGCTCCATAGACGCTGTCTAGCTCAAGAGTTGCAGTACGCAGGTTTTTGACCATAGCGGTTGCTTCATCTGTAAAGATAGGGTCAAAATCAGGCTCTTTGATGGTGTCGTTCAAGTTTCCGGCTTTGGCGTCGCGAGTTATATCGTGATCTATGAACTGCCCCAGATAGGTATAACCGGCCGGTATCGTTGTTTGTGTATCAGATTGTGGTAGCGGGTCGGCCATAGCGGAGCCAAGTTTTTTCAGTGCATCAATCGTCTCTGCACTTTCCTCTAAGCGGTCGTCCGGGTTGTCAGCCAGGTGTTTAAAGAGGTAGCCGAATTCATGCAAACCGAGCTTCTTACCTGTGTCTTGTTTTTGTTCCTTTAGCTGTTCAATAAGATGAAGAATATCGTCGAGTGATTGACTCGAACCATGCCCACCGGCGGTGTTAAATATTTCTCGCATAACAATAGTTCCTTCTATTTGTGTGGCTTGAAAGATGTTTACATTACTTACTTACATTTTTTTAACATGTGGAAGAAATGTATGAACCGTGCAGCGTAACGCGTTGCATACAGCATTGCTCGGGTGCCTTAGGCTGGCGTGATTATAGATTGGGTATTGACCGACCCATTGACTGGTCAGTGCAGATCCATTGAAGGGATCAATTTGCGTGACTAAGGTCATAAAGATTCCTTTTCTATTAGCGCCATATTCCATTGGCTTGCCTTGCACTAACTCCTATAGTTGCGGGAATTAGTTTTGTAAAGGAGTTTTAAAAAAGATAATTATTGTGGTGGGAGAAGTGTGGTTGGTTTCGTTAAAGCAGGAATGAATAAATACTAATTAAGTAGGTAGCTACTAGTGATACGGTGTACTAAGTAAGTTCTATCTATATTTTACTATCAGTTTATTTTATAAGTTGTTGGCAGGTACCGATGTATGTCATTGTTAGTATCAACAGGTAGCATAAATGAACTTGCTGGCATAGGCTGATGTGTGTTGTTCAAAACAGTACGTGACAGCTTCTACAATGAACTTACTTGCGGTCAGTAAGCTAACGCTGTACGCGCTGGATTGTATCCACTCGCTGACGCTGCGGGTTTCCCTGTATGGGAATTTGTTATTACCAGGTGAGTTGGAAGGTGATTTACTTTGAGTCGGCGGAGCGCAGCCAGTTCTTTATTGATACTGCTGAGGGTCGAAGATTGAAGTGTCTATCAAGCAGGCCATTGCGGGGTGCGTAGCCTCTGTCAATGTCGGCATAGGTGTCCAGTTGAAGATTAAGGTGTGTAGATGCATTTGCGATATTCATGGCTGCAATAATGCGTTCGCCAATGGCGCGATCGTCAAAATTACCGAGTGCCGGGTTCTCTTTAGCGAGCTTAATGTTTACTGACGCTGAAATACCTTGGGATTCACACCAATCGTCTATTTGGTGCAGGGTGTTTATGTCGCTCTCCCATGGCAGCTGAAAGACGACTCCTTTAAATGTAAATGAGCGTGTGTCACACCAGGTTTTGATGGCCTGTGTAGCTTCTTCTGTCAGAGGCCATTTGTAGCCTGACGTGACACTGTGGAAGTACAGCCCATCGTTTTTTCGTCCGGTGGATGCAATGGATAGCCATACATTATGTGTCGAAAAAATGTGTGGAAGCGTGACTGTCGGTTCGTTCTGTTGCGTAATTAACCCAAACGAAGAAATACTCTGCAAGTGTTCACTACATTGCTGTGCTGCCTGAATAAGCTTATTTGCTGAGCCACACAAATGAAATTGGATTCCGGCGTGCTGGTAATCTTGCATTCGAGTACGTATGGTCTCATCAAGTAAATCCTGTACCGGAACACGGACGTCCTTTAAGCCAATCTGCCATAGCCGTAGCAGGGTGTAATCGTTGCGGGCACGTTTTCGACTGAATTCTTCCATTGGGCCGTTGTAGGGAAGGTCGATGGATTCGTGCCATGCGTGACGTAAGTGGACTTGTACTGTGATACAGGTGTTATCGGTCTCGCTTTGCACCGCAGGTGGAGGGTTGCTGGTATCGTCCGTTTGATGACTACGCCGGGCATATCGATGGTCAGTCACTGCTGCCTTGTCTGCAGGGAAAGAACGATAGCCTTAGTGATGTGGTCATATCTGAGTTTGCGGCAGATGGTTCCACAGGTCCCATTAGAATGGTACGGCAGGGGGATTGGAAGTATATGTATCTGGAAGGAAACGATGAACTGCTTTACAACCTGGCAGATGATCCGGATGAAATAAATGATCTGTCTGATAATAAGTTAGAGCTCCTGGTGGGCTGTCTGAATA
>CALGJU010000301.1 GCA_937928685.1 uncultured Granulosicoccaceae bacterium | reverse complement strand
GTCATGCGTCGAATACCGCCTTGAATACCGAGATCAAGCAGCGGGATCAAGTCGACTTCAAGGTGAAGATACGCTTCCAGATCGACTAAATTGCTATCTTTAAACGCAATTGCATTGCCACGCACGCCGGCGGCCAATCCTGAAAAGGGAAGATCAAATCTGGCATGGCCATACAACATAGGAAATATGGTTTCGATGTCAACACGATCAGACAATGCGCCGTTCACTTCAGACACTTCTACATAACCATCAAGTTGCCTCGCTGTGATGCCTAGATCAAGCGATACCCAGTTATCAAGCAACTCATAGTACAGCGTGCCATCTAGAAAGGTAATATCAAGCGCGGCCTCTACTTCACCACTTACCGTCACGAGACCACCCAATGAGCCAGTAGCGGAGTCTGAAGTTCCGCTCCACGTTAATGGTGTCTGGCGCACTTGTACATTTGGAATCAACGGTATGGGATGTTCCACCGCAAGCAATATAGAATTGCTGCTGCCTTTGTTATCACGGAATTCACCGGAAAAATCGAAAGCATCATTGCTTTGACCAATACTTCCACCCAACTCCGGCTTCCATATATGGGCACTGCCATGCAATCCGAAAATAGTGTCAGCACTGGCGATGACTGGAAACAAGCACAGCGCACCAATAAGTGTTGCCAGCGTTGACTGCAGTGACTTCCGAAACCTTTCAGTGTTGTTCAGCATGATGTTTCCAATATGTTTTTTTTCGGGACGCCCGGGGCATGCACATTTGAATCCAACTTGTGACTACATGCCATCTAATTGACTAACGATGTAGACCTCAGGACGCACGAAGCTCAGCGATAAATTTATCTGACTCTGCAATTGAGCGATTCATTTCACGAATTAGAACGGCGATATCATCTTGCAACGTGGCAAACTCACCTTTTAGTGACCCGATCGCCTGTGCGTTCAAGTTGTGCTTTAAGAACAGCACATTGTCTTTAAAAGTTTGAAGTACTGGCTGCATGCTCTTCTCTGAGCGACGCATAGTTGAAAGCATGCCGGTGTAGCGTGTTCTGGTCTCACGCAGTTGCGCCGTGCTGCTGCGTTTGTAATCTGCGTTGTTGTATTGCTCTATCTCGGCCTCCCACTCCCGAAACAGGGCACTGGCTACAGATTCAACACTATTAATCCGGTCAGTTACCAGCTGCGCAGCAGTTTGGCTATCATCGTATTCCGCGCTCAGCTTGTCATAGGCTTGTTTAAGATCGGTGTTCTCAAGCGTGACGATTGACCCGAACTGCTCAAGCGCATCTTTGAATTCTTCTTGTGCATCTTCCTGGGAATCACGGGTATTTTCCACCCGGCTCACGAGGATATCGCGTTTGTGATAACCGACCTTCTCCCACGCGTTATAATACGCTGAGGAACAACCGGCAAGAATTGATGACAGAGTCAAAATAACAAAAATACGACTTTTCATAGGTAAACCTGCAAGACTTATATTATCTCTGCTGATTTTACACTATCCCGCCGCAACGGATACATTTGCGCTTTTACGGCCGTAGTTACCAGATTGATATGCAGAAACCCATTCAGCCGGCGTTAGCAATATTGACCATTGATCGAGCATCAGAGAGGTAACGGTTCGCCATATCAGAGTCACAAAGCTCAGCCAGCTTTGTTTTGAACCCTAAACACCCGACGATCCCGCCGGTATGAACAAAAACAATCTGATTGTCTGGATTTTGGGCGAGCTCGGAATCAAGTAAGGCGCGGAATGCTTTGCCGTTGTAGACCGGGTCCATAATAATTCCGTGCTGATCGTGCAACTGCAAAACAAAATCCAACAGAGGTTTATCGACTTTACCGTATTTCTGCGGCAACGCCGTGTTTAGCATTGTCCAACTGCAGCTACTTTCAGACTGACTGATCCACTCGGTCACCTGCTGTTGAACTCGATCATCCTGCACTACCGGCACACCGACCACCTGTTGCCGCTCGGCAGCCCCGCAGACTATTCCGGCAAGCGTGGCTCCGGTGCCGACAGCTAAGGCAATATGGGTCGCTTGTGTTCCAGTCAAATTATTCAGCTGAACCGCAATAGCTTTGCACCCTTCCACGGCAACTGTGTTGGAACCTCCCTCTGGCAACCATGCGTCACAGTGTAGGGAGGCACACAAGGTCTCTACATAGTGTCTTTCATGACGTCGGCGGTAGTCCGCACGTGATAAGTAGTGCACTTTTAATCCGTGCGCCACCGCATCGCGCAACAGCTCATTGCTTACCTGCTCTTCACCTCGAACCGCGGCTATTGCGTTTAACCCCAAGCGTTCACAGGCATAGGTAAACGCGTGCAAGTGATTTGACCACACCCCGCCAAAGCTCAATACAGAGCTATGACCGCGCTGTTTGATCGCCATTAAATTGTTTGTGAGTTTGAACTCTTTGTTACCGCAACCTGCCTGCGTGAACAGCTCAGTTCTGAAAATGCGAATTGAGTCATTAAACACAGTTAGTTCGGTTGGCGTATCAACCAACCGGTTCATTTGTGCCTACATTTTTAACTTTCAAAAACAACGCTTTCGACTCATTAGCTCATCCCGTTTAACAGCTATCACCGGCATCTCACCACTAAAGATACCACCAATAAGCCGATAACCGCACAAGCTTGCAAAGGCTGACATTCCGAATCCTTATAAAAACAATAAATAATGACTCAAATTAATCGGCGAGATTTTCTTAAACACACAACACGGCTTGCTCTGGCTTGTGGCACATTGTCCGGGGTGAACGGGCACGCTTTTGCGTCTCGAGTTACAGATGATGAGCTGCGTTCATTTTTGACAGGCGGCCAACGTTCGGTCGCAGGCATAACACTCAGACACAAAGAAAAGCTGCTTAAGATTTACGCTGAAAGGCGTTTTATTCCGCTCTGGTCGAAAGATAGTGAACTGACACAGACAACACATGCTGTGGTAAAGAAGCTCGAGAATGCATCTCTCTTAGGCTTGCACCCGTCTCACTACTATACGCAGATTCTCAATAGCTGGTTATATCTGCAAGATCGAAACTCAATAACACAGCTGGAATTGGTACTGACCGATTCACTGTACGAGTACCTTGATAATTTGGCCAATGGTCAAACAGGTGAGCAACCAGGTAATAAAGGCTGGTTCCTTAAGCAGAGTAAAACCGATGTAACTTATGCCGCAGAAAACTTTTTCCGTGGCGATGCCTCGTTCAGAGAAACTATAGACCAGCTTCAGCCACAGGATCAACGCTACACCAGCTTACTGTTTGCCCTAAACGAGCACCACCAGATTGCACACAGTGGCGGCTTCACCCCTGTTTCATCAGGGGCAACCTTAAAGCCCGGACATCATGATCACCGTGTACAGCAACTACGCACCCGACTGACGCAAAGCGGTGACATTAACCCGACCAGCTCATCAGCACCGGAGGTTTACGACTGGGCGGTTGCAGAGGGCGTTAAACTTTTTCAACAGCGACACGGATTGATCGCGGACGGACTGCTCGGTAAAAAAACTCTGGCAGAAATAAACGTTCCGATAGAAGAACGCATTGCACAGATTGAAGTCAATCTTGACCGATGGCGATGGATGCCGAAAGACCTTGGCGCCAGCAGCATTGTGGTGAACACTGCAGGCTTTGAAATGGATGTTATTCTTAACAACCGTCGCGCACTGACCATGCCCGTTATTGTAGGCAAGCCAGACAATAAAACCCCTATATTTTCTGACGTGATGGAGCACGTGGTATTTAACCCATCATGGCATGTACCGGTAAGTATTACCCGGGACGAACTTCTTCCGAAAGAACAGGCTAACCCGGGCTTTCTCGACAACAGCAATTTTGTGGCAGTATCTCTGGCAGATAGAGGTACTCAGCCTGTATCAAGTTTATCTGCCGACGAATTACATCCCGCCACCTTTATTGCCAAATATCGCCTGCGGCAATTACCCGGCAAGTCGAATGCATTGGGTGAAATTAAATTTATGCTACCCAATAAATATAGTATTTATCTACACGATACCAACGCAAAAAGCTTGTTCAAAAGAACCACTCGGGCATTCAGCCATGGCTGCGTGCGGGTTGAGAGACCACAGGATCTTGCCAGAACATTGCTAGTGAGTGACGGCATGGATGACTACCAGATTGATGCCATCCTTGATTCAAATGACACCAAGACAGTCAAGCTGAGAACCCACCTGCCAGTGCACATTACTTACCAGACCAGCTGGGTCGATGACTTTGGAAAAGTCCAGTTCAGAAAGGACATCTACGAGCATGACGTCCATGCGATACAAAATTATCGCTACCAGAGACCTTTGCAAGCCAGTAAAGAATCACAGATACTTGCGAGACAAGGTGTCACCACTACGGCCGCTATAGAAGGCTGAACGTCGACGCCAATATAAAAAAACAGCTGTCAAAACCATAGTGACATAACCCAGCGCCCCACCGCCCCGGCTGCCCGTAGTGTTTCGATCCTCTCGTGCCACCGACTGCACAAAGTCGGTGGTTTGATCCAACAACGCTGCCACTACCTCACGACTGTCCTGCCCACCCGCCGGGCACACTGCATCCAAGACATCACTGCTGGTTAAGCAGATATCCAAAGCGTGGTCACCCTCCGTGATCAGGTGTAGCGAACTGTTGGGACCACACTCCAGGGTCTGGTGGAGATCAGTGGTAGTATCATAGCCCGCATCAAGCGCACGCCCCGCCATTGCATTGCACAACCGAACCGATTGGCTTGCCGGTACCAGCTCATCTGCCAAACCATGAAACAAGATCATTGGCGGATAGCGCTCAGGATCAATCGCTATGCGTGCAGGAAAACTGTTTTCAGGTATAGGAGACAGTGACAAATCTGCTTGTTCCGCATCGGTTCCCAATACACCTTGCAACACACGCAACCCTTCTTCATTGGTGTATTGTCCCGCAGCCACCAGACTGACAAACTCTGAAAAATCCGTGGGCGGGTACATTAAAACAGCGGCTGCTACTTGTTCGCTTTTATTGACCGCAAGGGCAAGCGCGAGGTGCGCTCCGGCTGACTGACCCATCACTACGGGTCTGCCTTTAGCGCCATAAGACCCAGCGTTTTCATTGACCCACTGCAACGCAAACTCCGCGTCATCGACAATCTCTGTGATGGTTGCCGATTGACACTCAACGTTCGGTTCACTCTCAGAGAGCAAACGATAATACGGTGCAAAAACCACGAAGCCTGTATTCGTATAGTGAGCCGCAACAGATTCTATGCCCATGGTGCCGAAACCCCTTGCCTTCCAACTCCCGCCATGAAACGCAATCAATGGTGGTTGATCAACAGTGGCAATGGCATTTTTATAGACTCGCATCTCTAACTGACATTCACCTCGCCCGGTACTAATCGTTCGATAGGATGCACTGTTGCGATAAGGCTGCGTCAGACCAGCCAACCTTTTCACACCGATATCGTAGCGACCCCCGGGAGAGAGCGTCCAGCCATCACTTACGATCGCACCGTTACCCAATTGCTGCTTATCCAGCAGCTGACTGCAAAACTGTTGTTGTCCGGTGCGCGTAAATTGCACAGAGTCAAGGCACTGAGCATCTGTAAAGTACTCACCGGAGTTCCTTGGCACCTGTGACACACAGCTGCCACCCGCATTGGAATACAACGGTTCAATATCCATATCAGCTTTTAGACGGGCACTTAAATCACATCCAATGATGCTCCCGAGGCTCCCGGAAAGACCATCACTGCTGCTGAAAATATCCACTAACTGAGCGCTGACTGGCTGGACGGCAGCCACGCCAAATAAAAACCCGAAAAGTAGAACAACTCGCTGTTTTCGCACTGTTTATCAACCGCTTCTGAAGCAGATATATAGCTTACCGTACTGACTACTAGTTGATCTCATTTGTTGTATTACACCCCGGGTATGGCGATTTCTCTACCGCAAGCTCTGAAGGCATGATCTCACCGCCGGGTATAATACGGGGAGCAGACGCAAGTGTCGTAAGTTGCCGGTAAAATCAATGATCCTGACCCCGCATCCGTTTATAATTCAAACTCAATCGAACCACCGCATTATCGAGTAATTTTATGGCCGGACTATCCACCCACATTCTTGATACCAGCATCGGCAAACCTGCCGCGCTGGTAAAAATTGAGTTATTCGCCGCAGACCAGCCAACCCCATTGGTCACATGCACAACCAACAGCGACGGCCGCACTGACAAGCCACTGATTGCCCCGGGCGATCTCAAAGAAGGCACATACGAATTACGATTTCACGCGGGCGACTACTTCAAGGCCAATTCAAGTACAGACACCGCCACGGTGCCATTTCTGGACGTGGTCGTGATTCGATTCGGTATCGGGCACACTGATGAGCATTACCATGTGCCACTGCTGCTTTCGCCTTTTGGTTACTCTACTTATCGCGGCAGTTAATCCCGGTCTGTACGACCGACAGCATTGACAACAAATTTCACGACCCTACCATTCCCAAATCCATCGGAGACAATGATGTCTGATCTAGAAAATATCATCAACGAAGCGTTCGAACGACGGGGTGATATCTCACCTTCAAGCGTAGATGCAGCGACAAAGAAAGCAGTCGAAGATGCCATCGAGCTCATTGACAGTGGCAAAGCAAGAGTTGCTGAGCAACGCGGTGTCGGTGACTGGCACGTTAACGAATGGCTGAAAAAAGCTGTACTGCTGTCTTTTCGCATTCGCGACAACGAGCCGATGCCAGCCGGTGGTTACACACAGTTCTACGACAAGGTAGACAGCAAATTCAGTGACTACTCAGCGCAGCAATTTGCAGATTCCGGTGTACGTGTCGTGCCACCCGCTGTTGCACGCAAAGGATCATACATCGCGCCTAACACAGTGCTAATGCCCTCTTACGTTAATATTGGAGCGTACGTAGACAGTGGCACCATGGTAGACACATGGGCAACCGTCGGCTCCTGCGCCCAAATTGGCAAAAACGTTCACTTGTCCGGCGGCGTGGGCATCGGTGGTGTCCTTGAACCACTACAAGCCACGCCCACCATCATTGAAGACAACTGCTTTATCGGTGCACGCTCAGAGATTGTAGAAGGCGTAATCGTTGAGGAAGGCGCGGTAGTATCAATGGGCGTGTACATTGGTCAAAGCACTCGCATTTATGATCGTGAAAACGATGAAATTATCTACGGTCGTGTTCCTGCAGGCTCTGTTGTTGTCTCTGGCAATCTGCCGGCAGAAAACGGAAAATATAGCCTCTACTGCGCTGTGATTGTAAAAAGGGTAGACGAGAAAACCCGCAGCAAAGTGGGCATCAATGAACTACTTCGTATCGTTGACTAACAACAAATAAGTACGGTCTGCACTATGAAACTATACGGCATCAAAAATTGCGACACGATCAAAAAAGCTCGTCGCTTTCTTGACGAGCACAATATCGACTACCAGTTTCATGACTACCGGGTAGACGGTGTAGACGAAGAACTGATATCAAGTTGGGTAAAAAAGCACGGTTGGGACACCGTGCTTAACAAGCGCGGCACCACCTGGCGTCAGCTGGATGATAAAACCAAAGCCGCCATCAATGAAAGCAACGTGGCAGCACTATTGTGCGAGCACCCTGCCATGATCAAGCGCCCTGTTCTCGTCAACGGTAAAACATCAATGGTAGGATTCACCGCACAGTCCTACACAGAGCTCATCGAGAGCTTGTAAGCGGTGGCAGCTTCAGCAATTGAAAAGTCACTGATTGCCAAAGGTAACAAAGCGTACGCAAAGAAGGCTCAAGGTTATTTCAAAACCGGCCCGGGCGAGTATTCTGAAGGAGATAAATTTCTTGGCATTCGTGTACCAATATTGCGTGAAGGGGTTAAACAACACCGCAATAAAATCACTTTGGATGAAATAGTCGCCCTGCTACAAAGTGATTGGCACGAAGTCAGAATGTTCGCGCTTTTTGCTATGGTAAATTATTTTGAAGGCGGAACCGAAAAAGAAAAGCAGGTCACAGTCAGCGCATATTTAAAGAACAAACAACGTGTCAACAATTGGGATCTGGTTGACTGTTCTGCGTATAAAATTACCGGCCCCTGGTTTTTTGACAAAGACCGCACCCCGATTGATAAATTAGTAAAGGCAAAGCACGCCATTGAGATAGCTTGCGGTGAAGAGAGTAGGGCCGCACTTGAGGGAATTGTCGGTGGGCGAATGGTGACCTGTCAGAAGACAGGTCTTGATGCGTACGGACGTTGGATATCTACCTGTTGGACAGATCAGGTCGAAGTGAACGATTATATGGTAGCGATAGGTATGGCGCTAGCCTTTAGAAAATACGACAGGAAATACATCCCTACGGAACGTGACGCGAGGGAACGAGTTGCTGGCATCCACCAATACCAGTTCTACACGCCATGGGAATACAGGCGGTTAAAGCGGCAGGAGCTTATAACGCGCGCTGCTGCCCCTCAGGGGCAAGAGTGCCGAATCAAAGGGAACATCAATAGAAATGAGCAACGAATCTATCATTTGCCTGGAACCGGCCACTATGATGTCACCTCAATCAAACCGAGTCAGGGTGAACGGTGGTTTTGCACTGAAACCGAAGCCGTTGACTCAGGCTGGAAAAAGGCAGGCCGGTAAGCCGTAGACTGTCAGTCATCCGTT
>CALGJU010000300.1 GCA_937928685.1 uncultured Granulosicoccaceae bacterium | reverse complement strand
GTAATAGGTGGCGGAATTGCAGGCTGCTCAGTCGCCTACCATCTTGCCAAACTAGGCTGGAAAGACATTGTTCTTCTAGAAAGGAAACAGCTAACGTGTGGCACCACCTGGCATGCCGCAGGCTTGATTGCACAATTGCGTGCCACGCAAAACATGACGCGACTGGCAAAGTACAGTCAGGAACTCTACGGCGATCTTGAAGCTGAAACGGGTGTTGCAACTGGCTTCAAACGTTGTGGCTCTATTACTGTTGCGCTTACTGAAGAGCGCCGCGAAGAGATCTATCGGTCTGCCTCAATGGCGCGTGCGTTTGATGTGGCGATTGAAGAAATTTCACCCACAGAAGTAAAAGAACGCTATCCGCATCTAAATATTGACGGGGTAAAAGGGGCTGTTTATCTTGAAAAAGATGGCCAGGGCGACCCTGGAAACATAGCGCAGGCACTTGCCAAGGGAGCGAAGCAAAACGGTGCTACCATCATTGAAGGCGTGAAAGTGACTTCAATTGAAAAGGCCGATGGTCGCGTCACAGGCGTTACCTGGCAGCGCGACGGTTCAGATGAGGTCGGTACAATTGAAGCTGACTTTGTCGTCAACTGCGGTGGCATGTGGGCGCATGAAGTGGGTCGTATGGCAGGCGTTAATGTGCCACTGCAAGCTTGTGAACATTTTTATATTGTCTCTGAAAGCATAGAAGGACTGACTCAGCTACCTGTACTTCGTGTACCTGATGAATGCGCCTACTACAAAGAGGATGCGGGCAAGATGTTGCTTGGCGCGTTTGAGCCTGTGTCAAAACCATGGGGCATGAACGGCATTCCTGATGATTTTTGCTTTGATCAGTTACCGGAAGATTTTGATCACTTTGAACCGATACTCGAAATGGCGGTCAACCGCATGCCGTTGTTGGGCGATGCGGGCATTCACACCTTTTTTAATGGCCCGGAAAGTTTTACTCCTGATGATGCCTATCATCTGGGTGAAGCACCGGAACTTAAAAACTTCTTTGTCTGCGCAGGCTTTAATTCTGTAGGCATTCAGTCATCCGGAGGTGCAGGCATGGCGCTCGCCTATTGGATGGAAAACGGCCACCCCCCGTTTGATTTAAGCGATGTTGATATTCGTCGAATGCAGCCGTTTATGGGCAATAAAACTTACCTTAAAGCGCGTGTTACTGAAACGCTCGGCTTGCTCTACGCAGATCACTTCCCGTTTCGGCAAATGGCCACGGCACGGGGTATTCGTCGCTCTCCATTGCATGAACTGCTAAAACAACAAGGTGCTGTTTTCGGCGAGACTGCAGGCTGGGAGCGTGCTAACTGGTATTCGAATAAAGGCCAGACGCCTGAATATGAATACAGTTGGAAACGACAAAACTGGTTTGAAAACTCCCGCGCTGAACATATGGCAGTGAGAGAAAACGTTGGCATGTATGACATGACTTCATTCGGTAAAATTCGAATTGAAGGAGCAGACGCTGAAGCGTTTTTGAACAAAATGTGCGGCAACAACTTGTCCGTTCCCGTGGGGAAGATTGTCTACACCCAGATGCTCAATGAGCGTGGCGGTATAGAGGCTGATGTCACAGTCACCCGTGTTTCAGAAACTGCGTTTCTGATGGTGACACCGGCAGCCACTGTGGTTCGTGATATGTCATGGCTAAAGCGTCATATCAAAGATGAACGCGTTGTTGTGGTAGATGTCACTTCTGGTGAAGGCGTAATTGCAGTGATGGGCCCGAATGCGGTCAAGTTGCTATCGTTGGTTAGCCCGCATGACTGGTCTAACGAGAACCACCCGTTCGGTACCGCACATGACATAGAAATTGGCATGGGACTGGCGCGGGCACACCGAGTGACCTATGTGGGTGAACTAGGCTTTGAAATCTATAGTTCATCTGATCAAACACCTCATGTGTTTGAAACCCTGCTTGAAGCTGGACAAGACCTGGGCGTAAAGCTGTGCGGCATGCACATGATGGATTCATGTCGTATCGAAAAAGGCTATCGCCACTTTGGGCATGACATCACTGACGAAGATCACGTGCTTGAAGCCGGCCTTGGCTTTGCGGTTAAGACTGACAAACCGGATTTTATTGGTCGGGAGGCGGTACTGCAGAAACGTGAGAGCGGCTTGGCAAATCGTATGCTGCAATTTAAAATGCACGATAGTGAATTAATGCTCTATCACGCAGAGCCTGTTATTCGTGACGGCAAAATTGTTTCCTACCTGACTTCGGGCAACTACGGCCATGCATTAGGCAGTGCCATCGGATTGGGTTACGTCCCTTGTGAAGGGCAAACCACCGAGGAAGTACTCGGCAGTAACTATGAGATCGAGATTGCAGGTGTAAAGCATGCCTGTGAGGTTAGTTTACGACCGATGTATGACCCGAAGTCAGAGCGGGTTAAAGCACAAGGTTAAGTGGTGGGAGTCTGGACGTGCGAGACTTGATCCACTCGCTCACGCGTCGGGTTTCCTGCGGGGTGTTGGTTCGTAGTTCCCGATCAACAAACCCGCCAGCGTGAGCGAGGGATGTCTAGCCCGTCAAGCCGCTCAGTTTTGCCTCCTGCGTCGATTTTGATCGTGCTCTCTGCGCGTACGTGAGTGACTTTACGTACTGGGTATCCCTCGCTAACGCTGGCGGGTTTGTCATGACTTGTGGTTGGCGGTAGTTTTCGGGGACATCTACCGGATTTGGAATTCGTGCCCAGCCTCTTTTCGCTTATGCCCACTCGGAAAATCGTTACACAGGAGGTGTGTTCATTACCGCTGCGGGCCTTCTATGCCAGCGCCTTAGGCAACACACACAGCATTTCATACAATAAGTTGGCGGCAACGACTGCCGTATTGCCGGACGTATCGTAAGGCGGGCTCACTTCGACGAGATCACAGCCAACCAGATTCAATCCTTTGCAGCCGCGAATAATTTCCATACCTTGTGATGCGGTTAGCCCCCCTATTTCGGGTGTGCCGGTACCGGGTGCAACGGATGGGTCAAGGCTGTCGATATCAAAGGTCAGATAG
>CALGJU010000299.1 GCA_937928685.1 uncultured Granulosicoccaceae bacterium | reverse complement strand
TGGGTGATCACAGCAATGGTCGGCATTACCTGCGGTGCCTTGATTGGTGCATTTCAAGGCGCGTTGATCGCCTATCTCAACATACCTGCATTTATTGTGACGCTAGGCGGCTTGTTAATCTGGCGAGGCGCGTCTTATCTTCTTGCAAGAGGAGAAACTATCGCACCGGTTGATCAAACTTTTTCACTCATCGGCGGCGGGCCGTACGGTACGATCGGCGCGACCGGTTCATGGATCTTTGGAGCATTGGTTTGCGTTGCGATCATCGCACTACTGATCAGCGGCAGAAAACAACGACTAAAGTTTGGCTTCCCTACCCGCCCCATGTGGGCAGAGCTTCTTATCGGCGGCATCGGTACTGGCATTGTTATTGGCTCGGTTATGGTGATGAACGCCTACCCCTGGCCCAAAGGCATTATTAAAAGATACGCCGCCGCCAATAACATGGAGGTTGCTGATGTCGGCGTGGTGTCTCACGGATTTGCCATTCCTATTCTAATTGCCATAGCCGTCGGCATCGCAATGACCTTTCTCGCTACGCGTACACGCTTCGGCCGCTACGTTTTCGCCATTGGTGGCAACCCGGAAGCCGCAGAACTTGCGGGTATCAATACAAAAAAAATGACCATGCTGATCTTCGCATTGATGGGCGCATTGACTGGCATCGCCGCGGTTATCGCCAGCGCCCGCCTTAAGTCGGCAACCCTTGCACTCGGACAGTTTGATGAGTTGTATGTGATAGCCGCCGCCGTCATTGGTGGCACGTCGTTCGCCGGTGGCATCGGCACCATCTACGGTGCAATTCTCGGCGCATTGGTGATGCAGTCACTGCAATCCGGCATGGTACTGATCGGCTTTGATGCGGCCATTCAACAGATGGTTGTCGGCTGCGTGCTGGTAATCGCTGTGTTCCTTGATAATCTTTATCGCAGAAAATCAGTCTGATAACGGGGCAGGAATAGCAATGGATAATACACAAAATACCGCAACCGCCCCCTTAGTAGAAATGAAAGACATCTCTATTTCTTTTGGCGGCGTACACGCAGTTGATAAAGCGTCTTGCGAGCTTTATCCCGGAGAAGTCGTTGGATTACTCGGCCACAACGGTGCAGGTAAATCTACTTTAATTAAAATTCTATCTGGTGCCTACACACGAGACAGCGGTACAATTTTTGTTGACGGCAAAGAAGCCACCATCACCAACCCGCGGCATGCCAAAGAATTCGGCATAGAAACCATCTATCAAACACTGGCACTGGCAGACAACGTAGATGCTGCCGCCAACCTGTATCTCGGACGTGAGCTACTTACCCGCTGGGGTACGCTTGACGACTCCGCCATGGAAGCAGAAACTCGCAAGGTGATGAACCGGTTAAACCCGAACTTCACACGCTTTAAAGATCCTGTTAAACAACTCTCCGGTGGACAACGCCAATCAGTGGCCATCGCACGTGCGATTCACTTTAATGCACGCATTCTTATAATGGATGAACCCACAGCCGCCCTGGGACCTGCTGAAACAGAACAAGTAGGGCAGCTTATTCATCAATTGAAAGCTGACGGCATAGGCATATTCCTGATCAGCCACGACATTCACGATGTATTTGATTTAGCAGACCGTGTTGTTGTTATGAAAAACGGTGCTGTGGTAGGTTCTGCAAAAACAAGTGATGTAAGCAAAGACGAAGTTCTTGGCATGATCATTCTCGGCAAGTGTCCAGCGGGGGCAACACCCGGACCTGGCGCATCCGCAGATTAACGTATAGTTCGCAACGCACACTATCTGACTTGGAAATACCTACATGAGCACTGGATTTTTTGGTGATGTAAAAAAAATCAAATACGCGGGCGCTGACAGTCGCGACCCTTTATCATTTCGATACTATCAACCAGATGAAATGGTGCTTGGCAAACGCATGGAAGATCACCTGCGCTTTGCCGCGTGTTACTGGCATAACTTTGTCTGGCCCGGTAGCGATCCCTTTGGCGGACAAACTTTCGAACGCCCGTGGTTCGACAACAGCATGCAAAGCGCCAAGCTTAAGGCTGACGTGGCATTTGAAATGTTCACCGCCCTCGGTGTGCCCTACTTCTGTTTTCACGATGCTGATGTAAGGCCTGAGGGTAACTCGTTTGCAGAGAACACCGCCAACCTGCAAGAGATCACAGACTATTTTCAACAGAAAATGGAAGCCACTGGCATTAAATTATTGTGGGGTACGGCGAACCTCTTCTCACACCGACGTTTTATGAGTGGCGCGGCCACCAACCCGGATCCTGATGTATTTGCATTCTCTGCAGCCACCGTAAAAAGCTGCATAGATGCAACCAAACAACTTGGCGGGGAAAATTATGTGTTATGGGGCGGCCGTGAAGGCTATGAAACACTGCTGAATACCGACCTTAAAAAAGAGCTCGATCAACTCGGACGCTTCCTGAACCTGGTGGTTGAGTACAAGCATAAGATTGGTTTTGAAGGCGCCATCCTCATCGAGCCCAAGCCTCAGGAACCCACCAAACACCAGTATGACTACGACGTTGCCACCGTTTACGGATTCTTAAAACGCTACGGCCTTGAAAACGAAGTCAAAGTAAATATCGAACAAGGCCATGCCATATTGGCCGGTCAT
>CALGJU010000298.1 GCA_937928685.1 uncultured Granulosicoccaceae bacterium | reverse complement strand
CTCCCGCAGGGGCGATTAATCAAAGTGCACACCACATTCGCTGCAGGCTCTATGACTTACTGTTGTCCCGATTTATCTATTAAAATTAGACACTTTGATTGATTGACTCATATGGGCAATCTATTTGTTCCAGTACACTAGCAAGTGCAACAGGAGCAGAGGCAACCTGTGGCTTACACTTTAATCTGGCTATACCCGGAGTAATTACCAGCCACCCTTTTGCTTTTCAGCGTGCTTATAAAAATACAGGAAAGTAGTGATCAACCAATAAGGCGGCGAACAGCCCCATTAGATATTTAATAGAGACCACGAACATACGCATCGGCTCTTTGGCATGTTCCGGGTTTTGTATTTTTATTGCATGAGAAAGAAACCATCCACCCAGTGCAAGTGCTGCAATCAGGTATAACAATCCGCTCATGTGAATCAGGTAAGGGGCAATCGTTACCAGCAATAACAGTATGGTGTAGAGCAGAATTTGTACGCGGGTGTATTCGTTACCGTGGGTCACCGGCAACATAGGGATGCCGACTTTGGCGTAGTCATCACGACGATGAATTGCCAGCGCCCAGAAGTGCGGCGGCGTCCAGATAAATACAATCAGAAAAAGCAGCAAGGGCTCAGCGGTGACTTCTCCCGTGATCGCAGCCCAACCCAGTACCGGTGGCATCGCACCGGCTACACCGCCAATAACAATGTTCTGCGGGGTGGCACGCTTCAAATACATGGTGTAAACGCAGGCATAACCAATCAATGACAGGAACGTTAGCACTGCGGTCAGCACATTAACGAAGGCAACCAGCAACACCATTGCGATCACGCCCAAAACAGCGGCAAACAACAAACACTGAGCAGTGGTCAGGTTGCCTTTGGGCAACGGACGATTGCGAGTACGATTCATTTGCGCATCCGCACGCTGATCAACCACATGATTGATCACAGCCGCGGACGCGGCAGCCAGTCCAATACCCACTATTCCAAATACAAATTGCTGCAACGGCACCATGCCCGGCACAGACAACAACATGCCTACAATGGCGGTAAACACCAACAGCAATACAACTTTGGGCTTAGTCAGCTCAAGCAGATCTGACAGCATAGAGGATGGCGGCACAGCCAACGGGTCAGCACGCAAGGGGTCGGCAATAGATTCCGTTTCATTGTTAGGTTGAATTGCCACTACCCTATCCTTGATACTTTAAGGAGATGTTTAACATCTTTAAGAATTTTTGCAGGCTCCAGATCAGGTGAAAACCGCATCATCAGGTTACCGTTCGGGTCCACCATATACATGCACCCATCGCAAGCTGCCAGGTTACTTTGCGCGTCATCAAACTGCGATCGCAACACAACGAGTTTATTAAGATCACCACCAACGACAAACAACCCTTCGTTTGCATTCTCAAGCTTCTGCTGCATATTCTGCCACTCGGAAGTCACCAACACACGCTGTACGCGTTCCATGCGGCGACCGGTAGAGAGCCGAATTTGGCGCATATTATACAACGCGGTTTCACATAGCTGATCGCAAGGCCCATCGGTAAAATACACCATACTCCACTTGCCTCGAATATCATCTAAACCCCATGCTGGCTGAGTGGCAGATGCAAGCTCAAACGGCTCAAGCGGCACAGCCGGATGAATGAGTTCGCCATTGACGGAAACCCCTGCTCCTTCGTTAGCATTGACATAAGCAAACCACAACCAGGCGGCAACTAACGGCGCTGCATAGAGCCCCATCAGCCCAAGCATCTTGGCACGGCTCAATTTAAGCGAATTTTTTTTCACCGCTTTTGTATCAGTCATTCTTAAAAACCATCAGGTATAGGTATAGCGCAATTAATGCTGCCAGCATGGCAAACCACTGAAATGCGTACCCCAAATGTTTCTCAGCACCACTTGCCACGGGTTTCCAGTGATAGCGGTAGCTCGAAGGTTGCCCTTGGGAGGCGATAATTACCGCCGGTAGCAGCGGTATTTTATCCAGTTTGGAAGCAATAGTCTCATAGTCGATGAACTGCAGTACAACTGGCCAACTATTATCTGTGTTTGATAAAGGCTCACCCAGCGTAAATCCGCGTGATGGAGTGGCCAAAATCCCCGCCAGAGACACTTCTCCCTGCAATGCCGGGTTTGGTTTTAACGTCACTTGCCGATTGCCACTGTGACCTACCCAGCCACGATTAACCATTATGTAGTCACCGCCTGGAAAATAAAAAGGCGCAATAACATCAAATCCAGGTTGACCATTCACCGTTCGATTATCAAGCAGGAACTGATGATCAAGATCGAATTCGCCAGTCAGATTAACACGCCGGTAGAGCTGGCTTTTCTCATCACCTGACTTCAGAGATTCCAGCGGTGCGAGCGCTGTTGCCTGAGACTGCGTGGCAAGAATTTGGTTTTTCTCATCCGCTCGATCCAGCTGCCACAGACCAAGTCGGAGAAAGATCAATGCAACCAACAATGCCGCCACTGTAGACACAATACCAGTGCGGGTTTTGAGTCTTTTAAGGAATCTTTTCACGCGAAGCTCAGCATTAATCGTATGCTATGGTAGCGTTTTTGACGATGCGATCTCATGTTACTGGTCAAACTATTAATCATCATATTACTACTGGCGATCATCGTTAGTCTGTTTTCGGGTCTGTTCTTTCTGGTCAAAGACGACGGCAGTAAAAAACGCACCGTCAATGCGCTCACCTGGCGCATCGGTTTGTCACTACTTGCATTAGCGGTGATTGCCATTGCAGGTTTCGCAGGATTACTGCCTACAACACCTGGTTCGCTTTAAAGCCGTAAGACGTCGTATTAAGCAGAAACGATTCAGCAAAAAAAAGGGCACCAATGGTGCCCTTTTTTGATCGTTTTTTATTTCGCCTACAAAATATAGACAAATATAAACAGTCCCAACCATACAACATCAACGAAGTGCCAGTACCACGCGGCAGCCTCAAAAGCGAAATGGTTGGTCGCTGAAAAGTGCTTACGTGTTCCGCGGAACATCACTATCAATAAAATAATGGCACCCATGCAGACATGAAATCCGTGGAATCCCGTCAGTAGGAAAAAGGTCGACCCGTAAATGCCTGTAGTCATTTTCAGATTCAAGTGAGCATAGGCTTCCCAGTACTCAAGAATTTGCAAGCCCACAAACAGGAACCCTAAAACGCAGGTAGCCAGCAGGAATTTAACCATTTTTGCACGATCCCCGTGCTTTATCGCGTGGTGCGCAATGGTACAGGTAACACCACTGGTCAATAGAAGCGCAGTGTTGATGAGCGGCAAACCCAACCATGACATTGGCTCGTAGCTGCCACCCACTTTCTGTGGACCGTTAGTGGGCCAAACATAGTCAAAGCCAGACCAAAGCACCGCGTTAGTGGCTGATGCTCCGCCTTCCCCGATGCCAGACAACCACGGACCAGAGAACGTGCGTGCGTAGAACAACGCTCCAAAGAACGCACCGAAGAACATCACCTCGGAAAAGATGAACCACATCATCGCCATTCGGAACGACACATCTACTTGTGCACTGTAAGTACCATTCTCAGATTCAGCGATCACTTCACCGAACCAGCCGACCATCATGTAGACCAGTATCGCGGCACCAACGGCCATCAAGTACCAGCTGCCACCGTTGAGTAAGGAGGCAAAACCAGCAAAAAAGGTAAATAGCGCGATTGAACCCACTATTGGCCATTTGGCCTCATGTGGTATGTAGTAACTGCTAGGTGAGCTCATGGCTGTTCCTGTATTTGGGCCTGTTATTCGTATTCGGTCTTGTGGTTTGCACTAACTGTCAGTTAAATCTATATCGACAGGGGCTTCGCCTGTATCAAAATAAGTATAGGAAAGAGTGATTGTATCGATACTGCGCGGCAAATCCGGTTCGACAAAAAATATCAACGGCATTTCCTTAGACGCTGCCACTTCGAATTCCTGCTTGGTAAAACAGAAGCACTCTATTTTATTGAAGTACTTTGCCGCAGATGAAGGAGCCACGCTGGGTACCGCTTGCCCAACTGCCGCTCTGCCAGTGAGATTCACAGCGGTATAAAACGCTTTATAAGTTTTCCCCGGTACCACTTCCATCGTTAACTGCGCCGGCTTAAAGGTCCAGGCCGCCGAAGAGTTAACGACAGATACAAACTCAACCGTTACCAGGCGATCAGTTACACCCTCGCCGGTAGGCATTGAAACCGCAGCTGAATTGGTACGACCATTCAGCCCGGTAAGATCGCAAATCACGTTATACAACGGCGGCATCACAATATAGCCGAAAGCAAACATGCCAAGACTAAACAAAGCAAGCTTACCGGCCAGAAGCATATGTACTCGCTTTAGCGCACTCACTAGCCAGCCCCTGTTGATTGCTGAAGTTGCATATAGATGCTCAAAAGATAAAAACTCAACGCAATCACCGCAAGAATGATCGGCACCTTAAGACTGCGTTTTTGTTTTGTCATCACTGTTTATATACCTGTAGTCGGCTGCTGGCTGACTTAGCTAAATTGTGCTGGTGGTTTTTCAAACGTATGGTAAGGCGCAGGTGACGGCACAGTCCATTCAAGCCCGTCTGCACCTTCCCAGACCTCACTCGTTGCTTTCTCACCGCCCTTAATACATTTGAATATTACATAGACAAATATAAGCTGAGAGAATCCGAAACCGAATGCACCGATCGATGCTACTGCGTTCCAATCTGCAAACTGCAAACTGTAATCAGGAATACGCCGTGGCATACCTGCAAGCCCCACAAAGTGCATCGGGAAGAACAGCACGTTCAAGAAGACTGTAGATACCCAGAAGTGGATTTTGCCCCACTTTTCATCGTACATATTACCGGTCCACTTGGGCAGCCAGTAATAGGTTGCAGCCATGATCGAGTAGATCGCACCCGGTACCAGCACGTAGTGAAAGTGCGCCACAACAAAGTAGGTATCGTGGTACTGAATATCAGCTGGAGTGATTGCTAACATCAAGCCGGACAAACCGCCAATAGTGAACATGACCAGGAAGCCGATCGCGAACAACATCGGCGTTTCAAAGGTCATAGAACCGCGCCACATCGTAGCGATCCAGTTAAAGACTTTTACACCAGTCGGAACAGAGATCATCATCGTCGCGAACATAAAAAACATTTCACCAGCCAGTGGCATGCCGACGGTAAACATGTGGTGCGCCCAAACGATGAAAGACAGGAACGCAATTGAACCGGTTGCATAAACCATAGATGCGTAACCAAAAAGAGGCTTACGGGCAAACGTAGGAATGATGCTTGAGATAATGCCAAATGCCGGCAGAATCAAAATATAAACTTCAGGGTGACCAAAGAACCAGAAAATGTGCTGATACATCACCGGATCACCACCACCGGCAGCGTTAAAGAAGCTGGTGCCGAAAAAGCGATCAGTCAGCAACATGGTAACCGCGCCTGCAAGTACAGGAATAACGGCGATAAGCAAGTAGGCGGTGATCAGCCAGGTCCATACAAACAGCGGCATCTGCATTAAGGTCATACCGGGCGCACGCATGTTAAAGATAGTCGCGACAATATTGATCGACCCCATCACCGATGAAATACCCATAAAGTGAATAGAGAAGATCACAAACGCAAAACTATCCCCACCCTGCAATGACAATGGCGCGTAAAGCGTCCAGCCACCGGCCGGGCCACCACCTTCCATGAACAAGGTAGAGAGCAACAAAAGGAAAGCAAATGGCATGATCCAGAAGCTCCAGTTGTTGAGTCTTGGCAACGCCATATCCGGCCCGCCAATCATCATCGGGATCATCCAGTTAGCCAGGCCGACAAACGCCGGCATCACCACACCGAAAATCATGACCAGCGCATGCATGGTGGTCATAGAGTTGAAAAACAGCGGATCAACCAGTTGCAGTCCGGGCTGGAATAACTCAGCACGTATAATAAGTGCCATACCACCACCGATGAAAAACATCACCAGTGAGAAAAGCAAATACAGCGTGCCTATATCTTTGTGATTGGTCGTATACAACCAACGAGTCCAACCTTTCGCCGGTCCGTGATCGTCGTGGTCGTGGTGTCCTGCGGCAGCAGTGCTCATAGCGACTCCATTTGGATAAGTTTAATTTGGTTCATCATGGTTAGCGCAACGCTTTAATTGCTGATGGCTGAATAGTGTCACCCACCGTATTGCCAAAGGCATTACGCTGATAAGTGAGTACTGAAGCCATCTCTGCGTTATCTAACTGACCGGCAAAAGCCGCCATAGCGGATCCAGGCTTGCCTGCGTACACAATATTGATGTGGGCATCGACATCACCGGTGGCGATTGCACTTCCGGCAATCGCTGGGAATGCTCCGGGCAGACCCTGACCATTTGCCTGGTGGCAAGCAGCACAGGCCTGGTTGTATACCGTCTCACCTTTTGCCATTAGCTCATCCATGCCCCATTCGCGATCGTCATCAGCAGATGCTTCAGCAGCACCCGCGGTCGCCGTGGCTGCATCACTCTCTGCAACCATTGCCGCCGGAGTGTTTTCAGCAACCCAGGCGTTGTATTTTTCTTCAGACACCGCTTCTACTACCACTGGCATGAAACCGTGGTCACGACCACACAGCTCTGTACATTTGCCGCGATAAGTCCCTTCCTCTTCGATAAACGCCCAGTTCTCATTGATAAATCCGGGAATCGCATCCTTTTTCACAGCCAGATCAGGCACCCACCACGAGTGAATAACGTCTGCTGAGGTATGAAGAAAGCGGATCTTCTTACCCACCGGCACGACCAACGGGTTATCAACTTCTTTCAGGTAGTTATCACCGAATTTAGTCAGGTCAATGCCTGCCCCCACCTGACGCGCCGCGTTGTGCTCAGCATCCAGCGCACTGAAAAAACTGATTCCAGAGTCGAGGTACTCGTATTGCCACTTCCATTGGTAACCGGTGACTTTAATGGTCACGTCCGCATCGCTGGTGTCTTCCATGGCGATCAGAGTTTTCGCCGCCGGAATTGCCATAGCGACAAGTATGACCAGAGGTGCCGCGGTCCAGATGATCTCAACCAGGGTGCTCTCATGAAAGTCAGCAGCCACCGCACCTTTCGACTTGCGGTGCTTAAACATGGAATAAAACATCACCGCGAATACAGCAGCACCGATTACACAACAGATCCAGAAGATCATCATGTGTAACCCGTAGACCTCTTTACTGATCGGGGTAACGCCGACTGGCATATTGTTGCCCGTGCATGCAGCCATGCTGACAAGCAGCATCGCAGCTACAGACACACGCGAAATTAACGACATTGGGGACCTCATTCGGACCTTTCTCCAATTGACAAATAACAAGATTTTAGCTCGCTCCACCGAAACCGGTAGTAGCAAAAGACTATTTACATAGTTTACACGTTACATATCCCGGGAATTCGGGAGAACTCAGCTGATTAGCCTGAGCTTTGGTTCATCAAACTGCAGGCAACGCAGCATTTCTTTATACAGCAGCCGTTTTTCTTCTTTGCTAAGTGCCCGCCCTATCTCCAGACTCTTACCACTACATTGCAAACTCAATCGACCCACTTCAAAGGCACTTGCCGGATCTGCAAAGCTTACTTTTGTCCAGTGACTCGGCATCTCTGATGTCATCACCGGGTTGTCATATCCACTCTCAACCAGCAGTTTGTCTCCTACCATCGAGATCACTTCGGTGTAGCCAAGCCGCCGATAGGCTTTACCCAGGCAGATATACACCAGCAAAAACTCAAGCCCCGCAAACGGCAGCACCATCCAAAAACCGAATGACGCTATCACACCACCAAAAAGCGCACTGATACCGCCCAGAGAGGCTGCCAAAATCACATTCGCACGCCAACTCATAGATTTGTTGGCCCGGACAACAATCTGGGTAATGCCAGTTTCACTGTTGACCTGCCGTGACACCATCTACTCGTACCATCCGTTCAAACGCGCTATGTTATCGCAACGCTCGATGTTGCTCAATTGAGACAAACCATTAGTTCACGATCCAACATTACCGCTTACAAGGAATAGTCATCGTTAACTGCATCTAGCGCGTCGCCCGGCTATCTGGCCTGGCCACAACATCGGCAGCGGATGACGCTCAGTTTCAACCATTTCAGTAATTTCTGAAACTATGATAATCCACACTTGTTATCGGCGGCAAGGACTAAGCCACATTGATCGATAACCGCAGGAGTTTATCGGTTTTGCAGCTTCTCTAACGGAAAGTAGAAGTCACCTTGAGGTGCCTTCGGCACACCGCTCCACCCGTGCGCTACAACCAATTCCAAAGTGGCATCTATACCGCCGTTTTTATTCACCGGGTACACCTCTGCGAGCCGCGCTTTGACAGATGCAGCGGTGAGCCCTTTTCTACGCCCGGCAAGCACATTGATAAAGCCCAATCCCACTAGCTCAGCCAGCAACGCATCGACCGATGAATAAGTCACAGTCAATCGCTGGGTATCGAGCACAGGGTCTGCGATTCCGGCCTTCATCATTAGATCACCGACATCATGCATATCTATAAACGCGTTGATGTGCTGACAATCATCTATTTCAGCCCACGCCTGGCGCAGCTCGATCAAGGTGTCAGGACCCGCAGTACTGATAAAAAGTGCCCCGTCCTTCACCAGCAAGCGGTTGATCTCTATCATCAGATCATCAGGGTTAAATACCCACGGCAACATCATATTGGATACCACCAAATCAACACTGTCATTGGCAAAAGGCAGCGCCTGACCTGCATCAAGACAAACCAGCAGCGGTCGCTTCTGCCAGAATCGCCGCTTACCTGACGCCGTCTGTAAGCGCTGCAAACTGAGGTCGGTCGCAAAAACCTCTGCCTTTGGAAACCGGGTTTGCAACTGCGACAGGTGTCTGGCGTCCCCCGCACCAAGATCTAAAATTCGCGCTGGCGGATGCTTTAACAGAGACAGCCGCTCAAACAATTGTTCAGCAATGTTATCCAACATCGAAAGCGCCGCTGGCAGTTGCGGTCGCTGCAGCGTTTTTGACAGCAATCGCATGTCAGGCGATAAACCATGCAAATCTTTGGCGTTCACTTATTTCCAGCTTAGTCGACCGCGATTGGCCCCGTTGCGAACAGATTCTATACTGACAGGCCATCGCCAATGGGTGAACGAAGTGGTTTTATCCTTCATACTGAAGTTCTTTCACTTTATTAGAGTGCTATTCATGCAGCTCACTGCACTTGCAATATTCCCATTGGCCGGATACCTGATTGGCTCAATCTCTACTGCCATCATCGTATGTAAGGCCATGCGATTGCCGGACCCGCGATCAGAGGGATCGGGCAACCCGGGTGCCACTAATGTACTACGAGTCGGTGGCAAGACTGCAGCGGCCATTACGCTTATAGGCGACGCACTTAAAGGCTTTATCCCGGTATTTATCGCAAGCAAGCTCGGTGCTTCCCCCATGATCATCGGCCTGACTGCGGTGGCAGCTGTGCTGGGACACCTGTTTCCACTGTTCTTTCAATTCAAAGGCGGCAAAGGGGTTGCGACCAGTTTAGGAGCGATATTCGGTATTGCGTGGCTGGTGGGGTTACTCACTGTCACCACATGGCTGGCCCTGAGCCTGACGTTTCGAATCTCTTCACTGGCAGCTTTGGGTAGCCTGCTGATCCTGCCGCTATACCTTTGGATCATTACCAAGTCACCAACGCTTGTGGTGTGCGGGGTAGTCATTGCGGTATTGGTATTCATTCGCCACAAAGCCAATATTGCCCGCCTGTTAAAAGGTAAGGAACCGAAAATAGGCCAAAAAAAATAAGAATAGAGTATTACGAGCGCCTACTCTGAAGTGTGCTCCGACAGGGTAGCTTAAAAACCACCAGGCGCCGCCATGTCGCTCAGCGGCCAGCGCGGTTGCACCACCACTTCATCACCCGCACACTCCCCTGCGATCAGGCGCAACGCTCCGGCATGGGCGATCATCGCGCCATTATCAGTACAAAACTCCAGCCTTGGAAAATACAGTTCACCTCCCACCGCATTCATTTTTTCATCTAGCAAAGCGCGCAGCTTAAGATTCGCTGCCACACCGCCGGCAACCACCAGGCACTGCAGATTTTCCTGCTGCAATGCCTTTTGACACTTAATCGCCAAACTATCTACTGCTGCCAGCTCAAAGCTTGCTGCAATATCATCAATTGACGCCGGATCACGATTTACCTTTTCAAATGCGGTGATCGCGGCGGTTTTCAGGCCGCTGAAGCTGAAATTTAAATCATCACTGCGGGCCATTGGCCTTGGAAATGCGAATGCAGCATCAGAGCCTCTGGTCGCCGCTTTTGCCAACGCTGGCCCACCGGGATACCCAAGCCCGAGCATTTTTGCTGTTTTATCAAACGCCTCACCAACGGCATCATCAAGCGTATCTCCAAGCAAGGTGTACTTTCCCACACCCTCCACCTTAACCAACTGGGTGTGTCCCCCTGAGACTAAAAGACAGACGAACGGAAAGGCAGGTGCTGGCGTTTCAAGCATCGGCGCTAATAAATGCCCCTCCATATGGTGAACCCCCAACGCTTTTATACCCAGCGTCCACGCCAATACCCGGCCCGCAACGGCCCCGGTAAAAAGCGCTCCCGCCAGCCCGGGGCCCGATGTATAAGCCACAGCATCCAGTTCATCCAGAGCGATTCCAGCCTCAGCAACACATTGCTCAGTGAGATTCACCCACTTGCGCACATGGTCCCTGGAGGCAATTTCCGGCACTACTCCGCCATATTCTGCGTGTATTTTGGCCTGGCTATACAGCATATGTGAGAGCAAACCCCGCTCTGTGTCATACACTGCAAGCCCTGTTTCATCACACGATGTTTCAATTCCAAGTACTTTCACGTTGCGTTATAACCAGTTAAACCTATAGTGATGTGGGTCGATTACTTGCTTGTACGCCATAAACCCTTATAATCCGCGGGCTCAGCGGCAATATTTTGCCTATTCTCGCTTGATTTGG
>CALGJU010000297.1 GCA_937928685.1 uncultured Granulosicoccaceae bacterium | reverse complement strand
TTTGGTGCATTGGCTGGTGGGGCGATCGCGTATTATATTGCGGGGGATCTTGCTCGTGGTACCGGTCCCGGGACTCGTATTTGAGTGTGGGGTTCGTGATTAGTTGGGTTTGATCTGCATCGTTGATGTGTTGGGGTTTCTTTGACGAGCTGGGCTTTGTCCGCTCGCTTACGCGTCGGGCTTCCTGGTGGGTTTGTTTGGTGATGGGGTTGTTTTGACGGGTTGGGCTTTGTCCACTCGCTGACGCGTCGGGCTTCCTGGTGGGTTTGTTTGTGTGATGGGGTTGTTTTGACGAGTTGGGCTTTGTCCGCTCGCTTACGCGTCGAGCTTCCTGGTTTGTTTGGTGATGGGTTTGTTTTGACGAGCTGGGCATTGTCCACTCGCTGACGCGTCGGGCTTCCTGGTGGGTTTGTTTGGTGATGGGGTTGTTTTGACGGGTTGGGCTTTGTCCACTCGCTGACGCGTCGGGCTTCCTGGTGGGTTTGTTTGGTGGTGGGTTGTTTTGACTAGTTGGGCTTTGTCCGCTCGCTTACGCGTTGGGTTTCCTGGTGGGTTGGTTGGTTTGGTGATGGGCCGGGTTTAGCCGAAGAGGTTTGTTCGGAATTGTCGATCCAGGGATCCTACACATTCGCTATATTGAGCTTTGTAGCGTTCTGAAGTTGTTACGACTTCTGAGGCCACGCGCTGCAGCCAGGGTTTGGCTTTATAGGTTCCTTTTCGGTAACCCGTCCAGCCCTCGTGGTAGGCAAGGTATTGGTGGTAGGCGTCTGTCTTTGCGATGTCAGCGATTCTTGCTGACTTGCCGATGTACCAGCCGATAAAATCCATTGAGTCATTAAAGTTGGTGCGTCTAGCGCCGTAGTTGCGCGACTCTTTGATGTACTCTCCCCATGTGCCGTTGATGGCTTGTGAATAGCCGTAAGCTGTACTTCTTCGTTTCCAGGGTATGACACCAAGGATATAGCGGCGAGGGGGTTTGGCGCTGCGGCGAAATTTGCTTTCGTGGTACATCATTGCCATGGGAATGTGCAGGGGCACTTGCCACTTACTTTGCATATCTACCGCTGATTGATGCCAGCTTCTTTTCGTGCTGAATATATTGCATACATCATTAGTGGCACTGATCGGCAAAGAAGAGCATGAGCTTAACGCCAATATGGCAACGGCGATAAGCAACGCAGTGCGCTTCAACGAGAATCGTTCAACGAGTTGTCGAAGATGGCTGCCGTTAAGGGGGGGATTAAAGGTATAGCGCACTGGAGTCACACAATATCTGCGGACTGTGATCTTAGGCGCTGTAGCTCCGGTTTCCCATTGCAGTCAGTAAAGGAATTTACTATTGCAGGGTGATGAATCGTAAGCGGCCGATCTTCTCTGTCGTTGCTACGACCAACGTGCTTCTTTAGGGCTTACTTATTTCTGGAGCTTGTCATCGGCTGCCATCACGAAGGTGATGGCAGCATCAAGAGGCCTGCAGTATTACTTAGCGACCAGACAGGTGGCGTTGTTTTCCCAGCCGTAGCCATCACCATCCGGATCTGCGGCAGCACCGGATGCGCATGCGGGGAAGCGTGAATTGCTGTTTTTCGTCAACACGATGCAGCTGCGATTGTTTTCCCAGCCAAATCCGTCACCGTCTGCGTCAGAATTCGCTGAGGCACAATGGGTAACGACGATGCAGGATTTTTCATTTTCCCAGCCGTATCCATCCCCATCAGGATCGGATGCCGAGGACGCGCAGGTAGGGTGGGTATCTGCTTTTGAGCCTGCCACAACACATGAGGCATTGTTCTGCCAACCAAACCCGTCACCGTCTGCATCCATGCCGTTGTTAGCGCAGTAGCTCATGCCGTTGGCGGCAATTGCACCGGCTGCGACTGCTGTGGTGGTTGCTGGTGCTGCTGTTACCGCAGCTGCCTGAGCCGCTTGTGCCACAGAGAATTTGCTTTGTGTCCATTGGCCTTCCTGGCCATTGTTATCTATCGCTTTCACAGACAATAAGTAGTTACCTGGCGGGAGTTGCACTTGCGGTGTGCTCCACTGTGCATTTTTACCTTGAATTGTCCGCAGCTTCAGTTGACCTGATGCTGCAAATTGACCGTTTGGCGCTAAAAACATTCCCGTGGAGGTGTTCATGATCGTGGCGATTACACCCACCACTGCCTGATCGTCTTTGGCGATACCGCTGAATGCAGCAGCCTGTGAGATAACAGCGCCATTTTGCGGGAACTGAATTGCTGCGGCAGGTGCGGCGCTACCGACCTGGGCCTGCTGCGTTTGTCGTTGGTTGGTTGCCGGGGCGGCTGCCATGGCCCTTTTTGATACTACAAACGGCACTTCTATTATCGGGGAGATTGCTTTTGCGCCGTCTTCAACGCGAATTCGGAAAGTATATGCGCCATCCGGCAGGTTAAAGCTCTGCGACACCCACCGAGTGGCTTGTGAATTAGTGAATTTAAACTGCAATCTGGACGGGTCTTTACTAAGCCCCCCTGCTTGAGTAATGAACTGGCCTTTTTTGTTCTGGATAGTTCCGTAAATTTGTGTGATGCCCTGTGGGTCGCGTGCGACACCCTGGAATCGTACCGGGTTGCCGAGTGTCATTGTGCCGGCTTCAGCGCCCTGAACTGCAACCTCGGGAGGGCTGTTGGCAAAAGCTGGCGACGTTGCCAATACGGCGGCAACTGCTACAGCGGCTAAATGAGGTAGCGCATGAGTGCGCATCCGGGAAGAAAGTGACATTGAGAAAAGCTCCTGTTACGAACGGTTTTGCCATGCTGAGTGAGTGGCAATTCTGCTTGGTGCCCAACGGTAACTAAATTCACACACCTGTTGCAACTGTCGCGCTCCAGTGTGAGTAATATAATTCTGTGGAGTCACGGGTAGACTAGCGCCCGGCAACTGAACACTACCTTACAAACGTGACGTGGTAGATACCGTGAGACTACCTACGGAGGCTGTCCGATGAGCGAACTTAAACAGAGATTGTGATGTGGGGGTTGAATAAAGCGATGGCGTTGATGAGACGGCGAGAATACTGATGATTTACAGCGTGGTCCAACGGTGCATGAAATGATCAAACCATTGCGTATTCTCAGCCTCATATCGATGACAATCCCAAAGTTGTTGTGCGCAATGTTCTCTCTTTACCGCCGGGTTGAATCTATATTCCGGGCTATTGATGTATCTGCTGTGCCAGACCTTCAGTACTTCTGCGGTAACCTCAGGATGAAACTGCACACCGTAAGTGCGATCACCATAGCGAAATGCTTGATTGGGAAATACATCGCCAGTCGCAAGCAGTGTGCAGTCCCTGGGTAATTCAAAGCCTTCGCCATGCCATTGCAGCATGTTGCACGGCTGTGGCATAAAATCGTTGCCTTCGTCGGTGGGGGTGATCAATGAAAACCCGAACTCAATTGAACTGCAAGGCAGTGGCTTGACCTGTGCGCCAAGAACATGTGCGATAAGTTGTGCGCCCAAGCAAATGCCAATACACGGAATGTTTTTACTCAGCGCGGTTTCGAGCAACTTCATCTCGCGCTGTAAGCAGTCCATGTGTACCGCATCTTTTACACAGGGGATACCGCCATAGACAATGACGTGAGTAAAGCGATTGATATCGGGGAGGGCTTTGCCGTTTTGGCTGATATGGGTTTCGGAGTTAAACCCGTGCTGATGTAACCAGCGCTCACAGCGATCATCACGCCAACCGTTGGAGTGTTTTATTAACAGACAGGTTTTACCCGTGGATACCAAGGGTGAAAAGCATCGTTCCCGATAAACGATATCGCGGATGGTAGCCGGGGTTCCCACAGTAGTTTATACGGTGGAATCAGGGCAGGTCGTATCGTTGTTTACACGGTTCACTACCATTGAATCGTGTAGCTCTGTTACCGCTCTGCTGCCAGTGGTGCAGCACATCGATGGCAGCAGGCCATGTAGCAGGCAGGCGAACCCGGCGCCGATCAATTTGAAGCCGAAGCTACCGGCATGTGCCATGTGTTGAAAATAGGTTTCGTTAACTAATTGCAGATGTTCTCTGGTCCGTTGCATTACAACCCCTCGCCTGGGACAAAGTGTATCGTTGGCAGGCTATCGACGTTTGGCAGGGTTATTGGAGTAGAGGCTATGCTTTTTGTGAAAGGGTCGCGTTATCGCGACCCGCCTTTTGCTTAAGTGAATGTTAAGCAGCTGATTAGCTTATGTAACTGACGGTGCTTAAGGTACAAACGACACGTCAAATTTGTTCAGCGTGAAGGTGCCTTCACCCCACCATGTTTCAGTGCCCAGCTCAATTGCTCCCATGCAGAACTCAGGCGATAACACATCGATGCTGAGTCGCTCTGCATTCTCAGCGGTCCAGTTGCGAGTCCAGTCTACAAAGCGATTCCAGTGCAGTGTTCCTGTCGGTTGAGAGTCTTGTGCTGTGAAGGCGATATAGTGTTTGTTGCTTCTTGGTTTGATGTAAACATTCCACAGGCGATTGTCGATCATGACGCCTGTCAGTGCGAGGTCACCCGGTGTTCTTATTGACGGATTCTCGACCCAGATCATCATTTCGTAGGCGCGATTATCAATCGGATCACAGGGGCCTGTGATGTTGCAGGAGTCGTGGAAGAATGATTCCAATGCCACGTTGCGCTCTGCATTACCTGTTTCAGAATAGGAGTAATCGACCGTAAACTCGGGCAGGCTGCCAACTAACTCCGGCAGACCGGTTTCCGCTTTGGTGCCAGACACATGAGTACCGAGCTTCGGGCCGTAGAGTACTTCAGGGTAGGACTTCACTTCGATCTCGTCGCCATCGTACTGGCCGAGCCAGTTGTAATTCCACGACGGACGTACGTTGCCGAAATTATCTTCATTAACAAATATCTTTTGCTCCCAGCCGTTGTTGTTCATCGAACGTGAGTTCCAGCTGTTGTTCAGCACGACATATTTATCGTAGGCCACTGATGGCCAGGCTTCGCACTGACCTGACTTAACCGGTTGTATGTTGATATTTCGGGGCGTTGAGATTGCCAGGCGATTTGTCTCAGGGCCGTCGCTGCCGTTGACGGTCGACTTTACGCGCCAGGTCAGATCGTTGTCATAGTAGGCAAGGTCGGGAGTGGCTGTGCATGTGCCGTTACCTGTCTGGCAACCGGCACGCATGGGATCGATTTCATACGAGTAGCCGTTTCCACGTGAGTCTGATATTGCCAGTGTATACATTTCAGCATCTGCCAGGGCATTCCATTGGAAAGCCGGTGTGCCGCTAGTGAGAACACCTGCAGGACTTACGGCTCTGAATTCATCTGTGCCAGTTTGTGGTTCGTTGTCAGCGACAATGCAAGAGGTGTTGTTTTCCCATCCAAACCCATCACCGTCCGGGTCGCTATTGGCGGAGGTGCAGATCGGTTTTAAAGTGTTTGTTGGTGTTGGTGTTGGTGTTGGTGTTGAAGTACCAGCCGCGACAACACAGGATCGGCTGTTCTCCCAGCCGTAGCCATCACCATCTGGATCGCTGTTTGCCGACACGCAGGTGGGTTTATTACTTGAAGGTGTAGTGCCGGGAGGTGTGGTGCTTGGAGGGGGTGTCGGACCAGCAACTACTCCTACTCTGCAGGAGGTGCTGTTTTCCCATCCGAAGCCATCGCCATCTGGATCTGACGTAGCGTTCAGGCAGGTCGGCAGTCTGCGGTCGTTGCTATTGCCGTTGTTGTTTGCCGGCGTGCTGGTGCCGCCGTTTGCTACCCGGCAAGACGCTGCGTTTTCCCAGCCAAAGCCGTCACCGTCAGAGTCGGATAGTGCGGACTGGCATACGGGTAGAGCGCTTTGGGCATGCAGGCTGTGGGAGCCAAGCAGGACAACAGAGGCAAGCAAGGTGTAGGGGATAATTTTGTGGTTCATCATCAGTTTATCTCTCGTCTGATATGGTTAAGTCTGTTTTTATTTTTATATTTGTTTAACGGTGAAGTCTTTGCGCCGTTGTATCATAGGCAGAAGCTTAATCGTCATGACGTGAAAACGCAAGCAGAGGGCGGTGTTCGTCTGTTGTTTGTTGCAGTTGTCTACATCCAACGAAAAACGGCGGCCAGAGAAGCTGGCCGCCGTTGGTACTGCGTTTTGCACTGCCTTAAAAGTTACTGACGCTGGGTGATAGTCCAGTTGGTCAAATCAAAGTTGCCTGCACCCCAGAAGATTTCTGTTCCAATGATGATGTTAGCTACACACCACGAATCTTGAATTTGTACTGAGTTTGCGTTGGCACCGAATTCCTGCTGAACTCTGTGTGCATAGAGTCGTGCCCAGTCCATGAAGTCATTCCAATAGACAGTGCCGGTGGTTTGCGGGTTTTCAGCTACAAAAGCGATATAACGGTTGTCGCTATTCTTTGTGTAGACCTTGTAGTTCTGGCCGCTTAGTGAAATGGTGGTAACGTAGTCTCTGGGTGACGCAGGCAGTCGTTCTGCGCCTGAGTCAAGCCACACCATCACTTCGTAGACATGGTTTGAACCGTTGGAGCGAGTGACGGAAAGGTTGTCATCACAAACACCACCGACAGAGTTATATAGAAATGACTCAACTGCCACATTGCGCTCACCGGAGATGGTGGTGCCATTCGGGTAGGAAGTGTTGACGGAAGCATCGACAGAACGCGATGTGCCATATTGTGGCGCGTCATAGGCGTAGTCAATTTGCACAGTGGGCATCGCGTCTACGCGAACAGGAAAGCCGATCGCTGATTTAGGAGCACTTGTTCTGAACTCATCTTTAATACCGAATATCAGTTCAGGATAGGATCTAACATAGTAATCGTCTGAAGCACGACCGTTGGCACCGGCAACACCTGGACCCCAATCGTAACTCCAGCTCACTGGAACACCGTTGGTGTTGGTGCTGATGCTCTGGCTCCAATTAAAACCAGGGGCAGCACGCCAGGCGCGCCAGGCGTTTTGCATTAATAGAAAGTCACCCACTTTGCGGGTAGAGTAGAGATCGCCACCAGCAGAGCTGACGCCAACCGTTTCTGAAGCCGCATTGGCAAGTGAAGTTGTTCGGATGACTGCGCCGCCAGAGCCGGAACTGAAGCTGCCACCATTGTTTGTATTGCCACCGGTGGCGCCACCTGTGTTTCCACCGGATGCGCCATTAGATGTTGAGCTGCCAGCGTCGTCAGAGATGCCGTTTGAAGTAGAGCTTCCGGCGTCGTCGCTGATAAAGCCGCCCGCTGGAACAACACACGTTGCGTTGTTTTCCCAACCGAATCCATCACCGTCCGGGTCACTGCCGCTACTGGAGCAGGTGGCTCGGCTGTTTGAAGTTGAGTTACCACCGTCGTTGCTGATGATGCCAGGGGCTCGAGCCACGCAGGTTGCACCGTTTTCCCAGCCGAAGCCATCACCATCGGAGTCGCTATCAGCAGCTGAACAGTTGGGATGCCGGTTGCCACCGCCGCTGGATGCTGCACTGCCGACCAGACATGAAGCGCCATTTTCCCAACCAAAGCCATCACCGTCTGAGTCGGACGCGGGATTGGCACAGGCTGGCAACATGGCGTAGGCGCTGTGTGAAGTGAAGCTGAGTAGGGCGAATGTGCTGAGTGCCAGAATTCGATTCATGTGAGTCAAGTTAATACCTCTTGCGAATGTGTGTTTGTAAAGCTGTTATCTCGTACAAACTATATGGAGAGTCTTCCGTAAATGCTGTTAGTTCGCTGATTTAGGGGGAGTATAGATGTTATTTGTACGGACAAATAAATTCGAGAAGTCAGATTCTAGGTGAAAAGCCTGATTAGGTCTGTAAGCGAATGTTGTATTAGTGCAAATTAATAATTACTGACCCGAAAGGTTTATCTGCGGCCTGATTAGATGTTGGCCGCAGATCCTGTTTAGGGTGTCAGGCAGTTAAATGGCAGTTAAATGTTTGGCGTGAAAGGCAATATGCTCACCGAT
Organism: uncultured Granulosicoccaceae bacterium; assembly: GCA_937928685.1. Lineage (GTDB taxonomy): Bacteria > Pseudomonadota > Gammaproteobacteria > Granulosicoccales > Granulosicoccaceae. Next base: position 2,254 of record CALGJU010000297.1, on the reverse strand, counting down.
AAACGACGAGATAAAATGATAGCTGTGGTCGTAGTGTTCCTGTAGCCGCAAGGTTGAGTCGATACCTTGTGATTTACACACGGATTGCAGGGTTGGGAACGACAGTTGTTCTTCAAGAAAGTTATCGCCACCGCCCTGATCAACCAGCAGTGGAGGGCATTCGGCACCCGCTTCAAGCAAGCAGGTGGTGTCCCAGTTTTTCCATTCGGCCCGATCATCACCCAGATAAGCGCCGAAACAGCCTTCTCCCCACGCGCAATTGACCGGGTTGGCGATAGGGGCGAAAGCGGATACTGAACGATATCGCCCTGGTTGTTTTAGTGCGCTGATCATCGCGCCATGACCGCCCATAGAGTGCCCGCAGATCGAGCGGGCATCGGTCACGGGCAGATTGGCCTCAATGAGTGCCGGCAGTTCCTGGTTGACGTAATCGAACATCTGGTAGTGCGGTGCCCACGGCGTTTGTGTTGCGTTGACATAAAAGCCCGCCCCTTTGCCAAGGTCATACCGATCTGGCTCATCGTGTACGGCATCGCCGCGTGGACTGGTATCAGGCATTACCAGCGCAATGCCATGTTCGGCTGCGTAGCGTTGTGCGCCGGCTTTGGTTCGGACGTTGTCATCTGTGCAAGTCAGGCCGGATAAGTAGTACAGAACAGGGACTTTGGAGGCTTCAGCCTGAGGCGGCAGATAGACTGAAAAGGTCATGTCACACTGGCAGACGCTGCTGCTGTGCTCATAGCGTTTTAACCAACCGCCGAAATCTCTGGTTTGTTCAGTGTTTTTCATAGTTTTATCCAGATTGTTTAATTTTTGTTTACGCCTGTTCAGGCGGTCAAATGTTCACTGATTGCTGCAACTACCCAGGCCGGTGCTATCTCTTCAGGCTCTGTGACTTCCAAGGCGTCAAGTTTGAGAGGCGGCTTTATCTGCTGTGCGCCAAGATCTGCCAGGGATTCATCCATGGTGACTCCACCGCCACAGAAATGATCATAAGAGCTGTCACCGAGTGCGACCACGACGTACTTTAAGTGTGTGATACGAGGATATTCTGTGCGCAAGCCGGTGTATAGAGTAACGAGGTCATCCGGGACGTCACCACTGCCGGTAGTGGAAGTGCACACGACGAGGTAGTCAATGGTGTCATCAGTCAAACTTTCGATCGTTTGCGGGTCCGGACGCAGGACATCGTGCGATGCATCGGTGAGTGCGGTCTCGATTTCATCAGCAGTGAGCAGCGCGGCGCCGAATACGGATCCGGTGACTAAAATTATTTTTGCCATGGTGATTCTTTAGATGTTGAGTGGTCTATTTTACAGCACCCAGCATGCGATCAAGCACACTGGTCGGGAACAGGCGTTTTGCGACAGCAAATGCAATGGTGGGTGTGGTGACGCGGTAACGACTTTTTGGTGAGCTGCTTTCCAGCGCGTGTATGAGCTTTTCAACGACCACTTCGGGGCCCAGTGTAAATCGACTCGCGTCGCCTTGCGCGTTAAGTCTGTCCAGTGTGCCCTGGTAGACGTCAGCGTGGATACTATTGTTGATATCAATGTGTTGCGCAAACTTCTTTTTGCCATTGTCACGGAAACGGGTTCTGATCGGGCCTGGTTGGATGATCGATAGATGGATATTGCTGCCCCTTAGCTCGAGTCGCAAGGTATCGCTCAGCCCTTCAATGGCAAATTTGGCTGCATTGTAAGCGCCGCGGTAGGGCATGGCCGCAAAACCCAACACTGAACTATTCTGTATGATCCGGCCGTAGCCTTGCGTACGCATGATAGGTATGACTCTGCGAGTGAGTTCGTGCCAGCCGAATACCAGGGTTTCAAATTGCTCACGCAGTGCGTCGGTGGGTAGATCTTCAACAGCGCCGCTCTGTCCAAAACCACCATTGTTGAACAAACCGTAAAGTTTTCCGTCTGTTGCTTTGAGCACTTTGGCCAATGCATTCTCTATACTTAGTTGATCGTCGAGATCAAGTTGGAAGGTGGTGATTCCGTGCTCTGATAAGAGTTCTGTGTCTTCTGCCTTGCGGGTGGTGGCAAACACCGTATAACCGCGGGCGTGAAGGCTGGTTGCAGCGTGGTAACCAATGCCGCTTGAGCAGCCAGTGATCAAAACGGGGCGATTTTTAAATTCAGGGTTCACGTGGTTACCAGTTGTGCATTAGTGCAAAAGCGAGATGTTTGCAGGCTTCGGAGTGCGCTTGTGCAGAGCAGTATCTGATATGATTCTGGCGATAACAACAAGC
>CALGJU010000296.1 GCA_937928685.1 uncultured Granulosicoccaceae bacterium | reverse complement strand
TCGGCAGCCAGAGGAAATCTCGCTAAACAGGTCAGCTGATCGCCTGAGAAGCGTGGCCCGCCACTAGCGATGCGGATCGGCTGAGATGTGACGCGAGATTTTCTCTGGTGTCGAATAGACACACTGCTAAATCGAAATAATCCGTTTATCGCCTTAATACACTGCATATAAAGACTTAGCGCCTAATTAGCTGGTCGCCTTGTGAATAATGCAGGCTAGACAGTACGCACACTGCCTTATGATGCCTGCTCTTAAAGCCTAAACCATAAGATGTAATACGAACTGCACAGACCTACTGTGCAGTTTGATTCAGGTGCTTTAGCTCCCGCTCAATCTCAAATACATGTTCATCGTTTATATCAAGATCTCGCAGCGATAACGCCAGGTTAAAAAGATACTCCGAGTTAGATCCACTTGGACCGTGCGATTGATTAATCTGCTTTGCAATCTGCTCGATGGGGGCATCGCCAAGAAAAGCAAAATTGTTCTGGTTCGCAATATAGAAGATCCCTTCAACCTTGCTGTCACCGCCATCGGGTACAAAATACAACGGTGCTTCACACCGGTCATAGCCGTTTTTCTCTCTGTAGTCGAGTGCGGTAAAAATATCCTTCACATCCGGGGCCGCAATTTCAAACGCGATGCCGCCGCAGCGCTCGTTCTCCGATGGGATCAGCGTTACCACCCGGCCCGGGGCTTCCGGAATACCGCGGTGATCATGCGACCCCTGCCAGAATCGGCGTGTCCAGCCATCTACCCAGGCGACTCTGCTGGATAAAAACTCAAAATCCGGCCGCCAGATAAGCGACCCGTAGCCAAACAGCCAAACCGATTCCATGCAGGATTCCAAAAAACGCTCAGTTTACCCTATGCGCCAGCAAGGCAAACCAGCCAAAGACAACACCGCACCGGTTACCACACGATTCTTGGCGTATCCAGCCACGGTTAAATCGTTTAAAATCCCCCTACCTTCAGTCAAAACAAGAGATTACATCATGGCTTTCGAACTACCTGACCTCCCCTACGCACACGACGCCCTTGAAGCCAACGGCATGTCAAAAGAGACTCTTGAGTTTCACCACGACTTGCACCACAACGCCTATGTCACCAATGGCAACAAACTCATCGCTGGGACTGAGTGGGAAAACAAATCGCTTGAAGACATCATCACCGGCACCTATGACAAAAGTGCCGTGGCACAAAATGGCATTTTCAACAACGCTTCACAGCATTGGAATCACGCCCAGTTTTGGGAAATGATGGGCCCAAGTGGTCAAAAAATGCCTTCTGAGCTTGAAGCACGCCTTAAAGACGGGTTTGGCTCAGTAGACAAATTCAAAGAAGAGTTCAGTGCTGCAGGGGCCGGCCAATTCGGTTCTGGCTGGTGCTGGTTGGTTGTTGACACTGACGGTACACTTAAAGTCACTAAAACTGAAAATGGCGTTAACCCGCTTTGCTTCGGACAGACAACACTTCTAGGTTGTGATGTATGGGAACATTCTTACTACATCGATTTCCGTAACAAGCGCCCTGTCTACTTAAGCAACTTCCTGGATAAATTGGTTAACTGGGAAAACGTCGCATCACGTTTAGCTTCTACCTAGTCGCACTATATTGCGATAAGTAATCGCATAGTAAATCCAAAAGAAACCCCGCGATAGCGGGGTTTTTTTATTTGTTGCGACGGCCGCGGCTTCGGCCATGCCGGTCAGGTGGCATTAAATGAATGCTGTCTGCCAGCAGCGAAAAACTGACTCTCGCATGCATGACTAATCCGTTGCGTTCAGCAACGTGTATCGGTACGGATAAAAACACTGGCGGTCGATCACGATCAGAGTTGCCAGGGGACACACCCACTACCGCATTGTCTCCCATCTGTATTATTTCAGACACTTGCCCTGCGACCGGATTTTCACGTTCCCCTCTAGAGGGCCGCGATTGCCGATGCAGTACGATATGTGATTGCGGTATACACCAATGCACCGATTGGCCCACTTCAAAGCCATTGTGATGCGCGACTTCCAGCTGCTGACCACGCCATTCAATCAATGCACCTTCACCACGAATTTCAATTACCGTAGCGCGAAATACATTTTTAAAACCCACTAACCTGGCCACCAATACCGATACCGGGCGTGTGGTGATGTCTTTAACCGACCCCGACTGCAAAGTAGTTCCCTGCGATAACATGCACAGCTGATCGGAGAGAATCATCGCTTCCTGCAAATCATGAGTGACCAGCACCGCAGGGATTTTTAGATCCTTACGCAAAACTGCAAGCTCAGTATAAAGTCTCGTACGAGTCGCACTGTCAACCGCAGAAAACGGCTCATCTAATAGCAATACTCCAGGCTCACGCGCGAGTGCCCTGGCCAGCCCCACGCGCTGTTGCTGACCACCTGAAAGTTGCGAAGGCCGACGATGTTCAAGCCCTGATAAATTGACACGCTCCAACCAATACCCGGCACGCTCACGTCTTTCAGACTTGGGAAGTTCACGCAGAGATTGCTCAACATTGCGCAACGCACTTAGATGTGGGAACAAAGCATATTGCTGAAATACAAAACCCACCCGGCGGTGCTGCGCCTTTATAAATTGATTTCTATTCGAATCAAACCATACCTGTCCACCACAACGGATAGACCCTGTCTGTGGGCGAGCCAAGCCTGCAATAGCACGCAACAATGTTGTTTTACCCGCACCGGACGGGCCCACCAGGGACAGCAATTCACCGGGTTCACAATGCAGCTGAGCATCTAGAAGGACTGGCGATTGCTGTAGCACATCAACACTCAGTGCTGCAGGGCCGATTCCGCTATCAATACGTCGCGCTTCGCGAGGCCGCTGTGATGTCAAAGTGATTCAACAGCTCGCTTCGCCATCACCCCAATCAGGTGAGCACGGTATTCAGCACTGGCATGTATATCTTCATTTAAAGCGTCAGCATCAATCTTGATATCCTTGATACTGTCTGATGTAAAGTGCTTACTTAACGCTTCCTCCATAGCGGCTGAGCGAAATACACAGCCTCCGGCTCCGGTTATTGCCACTCTTACGGCATCTGTAGTGCGCGCGACAAAAACACCCACAATCGCATACCCGGATGCCGGGTTTGGAAACTTCTTGTAGGCCGCCTCTACCGGTACCGGAAAACTTACACTGATCACTAGCTCGTCGTCTTCGAGTGCGGTTTCAAACATATCTATAAAAAATTCTGCCGCTGAAAGCATCCTTTTATTGGTTTGAATTGTCGCGTTTAACCCCACCACCGCAGCCGGGTAATCGGCAGCCGGATCAGAATTGGCAATTGAGCCACCCAGTGTGCCTTTGTTTCGTACTTGAGGATCACCAATGACGGACGCCAGGTCAGCTAACGCGGGAATGGATCGCTGTACAAGCGCTGATGCTGCAACCTCAGCATGGGTGGTCATTGCGCCAACAACAATAGTGTCGTTGTGTTTTTCAATACCGCACAGTGAAGCAATACCTCCCAGATCAATCAGCACCTCCGGTGATGCCAATCGCTGTTTCATCGTGGGCAGCAATGTCATCCCGCCAGCGAGGTATCTGGCTTCTTCCGAGGCATTAAACAGCCTTGCGGCGTCATCGACGGATTCAATTTTATGATACTGAAATTCGTACATAGAACACCTGTTCGCTACTCTGCATTATTCATGAGGATTCCGTCACTCCGACGATAATTGTTTAGTATCCACAATCACATCTGAAATCCGTTATCGCAGCATAACTGCTTCGGTTTGAATTTGAAATTGGCAACTGAAATTGGCAGCACTAAACCGAATGCGCGTATATCAGATCCCGAGCGTACGCATTTTGGTTCCTCTGATAGAATCAGCAATCAATTCGGTGTTATATCAAGCCAACTGAAGACAACACTATGCATTCCCACATCATAAACACACAAGGCTAGCGATATGGATTGGTCAGCATTGCTGCTGTCTTTCAAGCTCGCGGTTTGGACCTTATTGCTGTTAATGCCGCTGGGCATGGTACTCGGTCGATGGCTTGCCTGGTCCACCTTTAAAGGCCGTACACTGGTTCAGGCTATTCTGGCACTGCCGCTGGTTCTACCTCCTACTGTGCTGGGGTTTTATCTGCTGTCAATGTTCAGCCAGTCATCAACCACTGGAGCTTGGTATCAATCGCTAACTGGTAAAAGCCTGGCATTCAGCTTTGAAGGCTTGCTTTTGGCATCGATTATTTTTAATCTGCCGTTCGCCGTCCAGCCGCTTAAGCATGCATTCGAACAGATAGGCCGCGATGTTCAGGATGCCGCATCCTGCTGCGGCTTAAACCGCTGGCAACAATTTGTATCCATAGAACTGCCATTGGTGTGGCCGGGTTTACTCGGCTCGACTGTACTGGTATTTGCACACACGCTGGGAGAATTCGGGGTAGTGCTGATGGTAGGTGGCAATATACCGGATGAAACCCGCACTATAGCAATTTCTATTTACGACAGCGTGCAGGCATTTGACAACCAATCAGCAGCCATCATGTCTGCAGTGCTATTGATCATCTCACTTCTGGCCATTGGCGCGGTGTACTATTTATCAGATCGAACCGAAGCGGCCAGTGCTCGTCCCTAGGAGATTCCGCACCGCTCGCGGCGCGGAATCTCCTAGTCTGCACTATTCATGAATAATGCAGACTAGCGCAGCCCATAGCGTTTAAATATTTCATCGACTGATTCACTGGTGAGTACAAACTGGTAGAAGTCTTTAGCAGAATCGCCAGAGTCACCTAGCTGCACCATCTGTAGTTCAATTGGATCATGCAGTGATGATTCAAGCAATAGATAGTCAGTTTTGTTTGCCACCTTATCTGACAAAGCCAGGGACAAAGACACTAAACCGTAAGGCGCCGCGCCGCTCACTACGAACTGTGTTGCCTGCGATACCTGTTCACCATAAACCAGATAAGGTTCAGATGCATGCCATAGCTCTAAAGACGTCAATACCTGCTTGGCAGCGCGCCCGTATGGGGCATGCACCGGATTGGCGATCGCCAATTTTCGGTTATCGGAAATTACTTCAGATTTAATTGTCTGCTCCAGGCTTTGCGGCCTTAAAGACTTACCCGCACGTAACAACACCAACCTGCCTAAACCAAACTGATCACCCTGGTTTTTGGCAAAGCCCTTCTCATTTAACTCCAATACCAAATCACTTCTGGCAGAAAAAAACAGCTCAAAGGGCGCCCCCTGTTGTATTTGCCGGAAGAGATTACCTGATGATCCATAAACCACTTTCGGCGCAGCATTCTGTGTGTGCTCCTTATAGGCAGCAACTACTTCACGCAAAGCAAACTGTAGTGATGAGGCCGCAGCTATTCTAAAGCCATCTGCAAAACTCATCGGCGATATGATCAGCAGCGAGACAACAACGACAAATTGATGGCAACGTTTCACAGACTATCCAACTGCTGCAAAGCTTCCAAAGTATCGTAGTCTTGTAAAATGGACTCACTATCCACTTCCACTTCAACGACCTGATCCGGATACTGCTTAATTAAATATCGTGCCCCGCGATCGCCTTCGTTTTGTAGTAGGGAGTCAAAAAATGTTCGCCCAACCAACACCGGGTTGCCGCGTTGTTTCTTATAGACAGGCACAACAATATTTTCCGCAAGCCTGGTACCCGCGGCCGAGAGTATTTGGTTGATCACATCACAATTTACATGGGGCATATCGGCCAAACACACCAACACCGCATCATAAGACTGTAACTGCGAAATTCCGGCAGCCAACGAGTGAGCCATGCCCTCTGTATGTTTTGCGCAGTGGCAAACGTCAATATCATACTGATCGATTGCGTTTTGCATCAGCTGCTTTTCGTGCCCGGTGACAACAAGGCTGGCCGCTACCGAGCTGTCCAGAACTGATTCTATGACAGATCCTACGATTGACTTGCCGCGGTGGCGATACAACAGTTTATTTGTATCACCTGCACGACGCGAAGAACCGGCAGCCAATACTAACGCTGCTACGTTGTTACTCTTATTGGCGGCCACCCTTGGCTGCGGCCTGTCATGCAGTTCTCCCAGTAAGCCACCAATACACAAGCTATTCAACCATGACTCAGTGATCGGTACATCACAGGCAATTCGATCGAGTAACATGTCCAGGCCATTATGCTTCGGGGATCTTGCACACCCGGGCAACCCGAGCACTGGTACATTGGCTACATTGGCCAGCATAAGCAAATTACCGGGGTCTACCGGCAAACCCACACGCTGCACTTCTCCGCCGCAATTTTTCACCGCTACCGGCAACACGTCAAGCCGATCACTGATCGCAGAGGCACCAATAATAAGTATCAAATCGGGGCAGCAGGAAATCGCTTCGGTGAGTGCTGCCGTTACGGCGTTAGTACTGTGATCACACCTCACTTCTTTTACCAGATCACTTGAACGAACCAGCAAGCGTTGCCGGGTAATCACTGATGTCTTATCCAGGGTCGTGGTTTTGACTGACGTCAGTGTTGACTGAATAAGAACAATCTTCTTGTATGACGGTTTGTGAACTGTCAATTCAGACGCATGCGCTATCGCGTTGTCCAGGTCTTTTTCAGGTACCGCATAGGGGATAATTTTGGCGGTACCGATCATTCGGCCTGCCAGCACCCATTGGTTTTCTGCAAGCACCGAAAATGTTATTCCCTCACTGACACTGTTTGCAGCAACAATGGACGCTCGATCATAAACAAATAAACCATCACACTCAGCGTAAAGATTCACTCTTCCCGTATGAGCATTTTCTACTCGAACACCAACCCCGCAAACCGCAACAGCTAATCGATTAGCAGCTAGATTTTCTTCTATATCAGCTGCTTCTATCCGCGCAACGGTGATGTGAATAATACCTTGTTCCACCAGTTCGTCTGCTACGAACTTATCGATCAATGTACCTTTGGAAATCCTTCGTTTTTCAGTCCGAATGCTATGCGCAAGAATACATCCGATACTTTGTTCTGTGCTGAGTTCACCAAACCACACGTCAGGTATTCCTGTCACAGAAGTGGGAAGACATAGATGCCGCAACGTTATTTTTAAAATTAAACCAATGCAATTTCACAAGCTACGTTATTTCTCTGTGCGCCGAGTTGGCATGTGTGTGTTAATTTACGGCATTTTTGTGTACCGTAATGACTATTGATATAAATATTTTGTCGTCAGTGGCACAACTTACCGTTAATACAATCAATGATAATTGAAATCCTCATCAACGATTCCGTCCTGCCCTCAAAAACCGCCTTACTCGAATAGAAGCTTCCCACTTAAAAACAGATCATTGCAATGGCTAAAAAATTTAATACCCTAATTCTTGGCGCCTCATACGGCTCACTTCTCGGTTGCAAGCTTGCACTGGCCGGGCATCCGACTACGCTCGTGTGTACCGCTCCCACAGCAGAATTGATCAACAAATCGGGCATCGTGGTGCGATTTCCAGTTCGCGGGCTGGATCAACCAGTAGTCGTGAAATCCAATGGGCTGGCAGGTGAAATTACTGCAGCCACTCCCTCCGACGTCAATGTCGAAGACTATGATCTTGTTGTGCTGGGGATGCAAGAACCTCAGTACCGGAATCCGGAAGTCAGAGCACTGATGGACAAAATTGCCGCAGCGCGCAAACCGTGTATGGCGATCATGAACATGCCACCACTGCCATACATAAAAAGGTTGCCCGGCGTTGACGCCAATCTTGTCACCGGTTGCTACGCTGACCCAAGTGTCTGGGATAAGTTCGAGCCGGGCCTTGTCACTTTAGCCAGCCCGGATCCTCAGGCATTTCGTCCACCGGATGCAGAAAAAAATATCCTGCAAGTCAGTCTGCCTACCAACTTCAAGGTGGCACGCTTCGAGTCAGATGAATATACCGCGATGCTACGCACGATGGAGTCTGACATTATCAATGCTCGATTCCCTCATGATGGCGCTGAAACTGAATTGCCAGTCAAAGTAAAAGTCCATGACTCCCTCTATGTTCCGCTGGCAAAGTGGAGCATGTTAATGACGGGCAATTATCGCTGTGTAGAGAAAGACGGTATGGTGGCTATTCGCGATGCTGTGCACACAGATATAGAACAATCCAAAGACATTTACGAGTGGACCGCAAAACTGTGCATAGATCTGGGTGCAGACCCCGGTGATCTGGTGCCATTTGAAAAGTACGCTAACGCGGCAAAAGGTTTATCGCAACCTTCATCTGCTGCAAAAGCGCTGGACCGTGGCGTAGCGGCAATTGAGCGGGTAGATAAACTGGTTAAGCTACTTGCCGATCAAAGAGGCATTAAAAACCCGATGGTGGATACCATTGTCGACAACGTGGAATGGTACTTAGAGAAAAACGCCAGGGCGTAAAAGCAACACAGGTATGCGGCTGTTGTGCCGCATACCTGAATTCATCACAAAGCTACAAGTCAAGCGACTAGAACAGACCTTCGATCTCTCCCGCTGCATTTAACTTAATCGCTTCTGCCGCAGGCACTCTAGGCAACCCAGGCAGAGTCATAATCGAGCCGCAGATAGCAACAATAAATCCCGCCCCTGCAGACAACCGCACTTCACGAATAGGAATATTATGACCCGTTGGCGCACCACGCAAGGTGGGGTCTGTAGTGAATGAATACTGCGTCTTTGCAATACATACCGGCAAGTCACCGTAACCCGCTTCTTCCCATGCTTTAAGTTGATCAACAATCGCCTGATCGGCAATCACTTCGTCAGCGCGATAGATTTTCTTGGCAATCGTTTCAATCTTCTCCAGCAGAGGCATGGCGTCCGGATAAAGCGTTTTAAAGTTCGCTTTGCCTTCATCAATGATGCTGACTACTTTCGTTGCCAGATCTTTAGTACCGTCTGAACCATTCGCCCAGTGTTTACACAGGATAGCTTCAGTGCCTTGTGTCTTTACAAACTCTTGCACTGCTGCCACTTCAGCATCGGTATCAAGGGTAAAGTGGTTAATAGCGACCACCACTGGCACACCGTATTGATTGAGATTTTCAATATGGCGGCCCAGGTTTGCACACCCCTCCTGAACGGCTTTAACGTTCTCCTCGTTCAAATCTTCCTTTGCCACACCACCATTCATTTTCATTGCGCGAATAGTTGCAACCAGTACCACCGCTGATGGTGCAATACCTGCCTTGCGGCATTTGATATCGAGGAATTTTTCAGCACCTAAATCTGCACCAAAACCTGCTTCTGTCACTACATAATCTGCAAGTTTCAGCGCAGTCTTTGTGGCGATCACAGAGTTACAGCCGTGTGCGATGTTAGCGAACGGTCCACCGTGTACAAACGCCGGGTTGTTTTCGAGTGTTTGCACCAGATTCGGTTGCATCGCATCTTTAAGCAATACCGTCATTGCGCCATCGGCTTTGATGTCACGGCAATAGATTGGAGACTTATCCCGACGGTAGGCCACAATGATGTCACCCAGTCGCTTCTCAAGATCATCAAGATCATTGGCCAGACATAAAATTGCCATCACTTCAGAGGCGACAGTAATATCAAAACCTGCTTCGCGTGGAAACCCATTGGTCGCACCACCCAGACTGGTGGTGATCTGTCGCAGCGCACGGTCATTCATATCGACCACACGACGCCAAACCACACGGCGCGAATCTATTTCAAGCTCATTGCCCCAATAGATATGGTTATCGATCATCGCAGACAATAAATTATGTGCTGAGGTTATTGCGTGGAAATCGCCGGTAAAATGAAGATTCATCTCTTCCATCGGAACTACTTGCGCATACCCGCCACCTGCAGCACCGCCCTTCATACCAAAGCATGGTCCAAGCGACGCTTCACGAATACAGATCATGGCTTTTTTGCCAATCGCGTTAAGCCCGTCACCAAGGCCCACGGTCGTTGTGGTTTTACCTTCACCAGCCGGCGTCGGGTTGATCGCGGTGACAAGAATCAGCTTGCCATCGTCTTTGCCCTGCTGTGCTTTGATAAACTTCGCCGAGATCTTCGCCTTATCATGACCGTAGGGCACGAGAGACTCAGAAGGAATCCCCAGCTTGTCGCCAATTTCAAGAATAGGACGTTTACTGGCTTCACGTGCAATTGCAATGTCTGTTTTAACTGCCATGATTTTTCCTGTGTTATGCAATTAAGTGTTGAGAGTTTATCGTTCACCGATAATCCCACGGAGGTTATGCATCAATATATAGAATGCTTTGCGCAACCTTTAATTTGTACTCGTATAGTCGTATCCAACTGACGACGACTTCTTCGCCATCAGTTGGATTTAAATCGTAACTTCCCCTACTGCACCAGAGTCAGCAATACGTTTCACATCGTCATCGCTATAACCCAGCACGTCACTCAACACCTCATGAGTATGCTCACCTAATAGTGGTGATCGCTCTACCACTACATCACTATCAGATAATTTTATCGGGCAACCCACACTTAAGTACTCACCACGTTCCGGATGCGCAACTTTAACCATGGTGCCTGTGGCATATAATCCCTCATCTTCAGATATTTCTTTCATCGACAGTATCGGGCCGACCGGGATATCCAGCGGGTTGCATATATCCAGCACTTCAAATTTTGACTTTGTTTTGGTCCACTCTTCCACTGTTGAAAATATCTCATTGAGTTTATCCAGACGTTCAGGCGGCTTGGCGTAGCCCTCCTGAGTTTTCCATTCCGGCTTACCTATGACATCACAGACTTTCTGCCACACCGCAGCCTGAAGAATAAAATAGGTGTAGGCATTTGGATCTTTCTCCCAGCCTTTGCATTTAAGAATGCGTCCCGGTTGGCCTCCACCGGAATCATTGCCCGCACGTGGCGTTGAATCACCAAATTCGATACCTTCACCAAACTGTGAATACTCTGTTAAGGGACCTTTAGCGAGCCGTTGCTGATCACGCAGCTTTACGCGTGCAAGATTTAATACGCTGTCTTGCATCGCACAGCTGACCTTCTGACCTTTACCTGTTTTCTCCCGTTGGAATAATGCAGTGACAATCCCCAGACATAAGTGCAGACCGGTACCCGAATCACCAATTTGCGCGCCGGTAACCAAGGGTGGTCCATCGAGAAAACCAGTAGTGGATGCAGAACCACCAGCACATTGAGCAACGTTCTCATATACTTTGCAGTCTTCGTACTTGCCCGGTCCAAAGCCCTTGATAGAGGCCATGATCATGCGCGGGTTGATCTCCTGTATGCGTTCCCAGGTAAACCCCATGCGATCAAGCGCGCCAGGAGCAAAATTTTCAACCAACACATCGCACTCTTCTATTAGTCTGGTAAGTACTTCCTTGCCAGTGTCATCTTTAGAGTTCAGCTCTATGGATCGCTTGTTGTGATTGAGCATGGTGAAGTACAAGCTATCAGCACCTGGCACGTCGACCAGTTGCTTGCGTGTCGCATCACCCACACCCGGGCGTTCCACTTTAATCACATCCGCACCAAACCAAGCCAGCAGCTGCGTGCAGGTGGGTCCGGACTGCACATGGGTAAAGTCGAGTATTTTTACGCCTTCTAATGCTTTCATAGCTTCATTTCCAGTGAATCAATGTTGGCGTCATAGTTTACCTGTAACGCCATCAACACTGACCTATTTCTGCCATTGAGGTTGCCGTATTCAAAGCTAACTCGCTTGATCCATCTCTTTCGACTTAGCTACACGGCAGGCACTGAATTTAAATTCCGGAATCTTGCCTACCGGATCCAAACTCGGGTTAGTCAGCGTATTGGCTGCAGCTTCTACATAGGCAAATGGTATGAAGATCATATCTTCCGACACCGCACGATCTGCACGAGCCATAATATTGATCGCACCACGACGAGTCTCAACCATGATCATTTCACCAGGCTCAACACCCATCTTACGCAGCGTTTTCGGATGCAGTGACGCATTCGCTTCTGGTTCTGCCCAATCCAGCACCGCCGCACGTCGAGTCATTGAACCCGTGTGCCAGTGCTCAAGCTGCCGTCCGGTAGTAAGAATCATCGGGTAATCTGCATCAGGCACTTCAGCCGGTGCGGTAACCTGCGCCGGGGTAAATCGTGCACGACCATCAGGACGTGGAAAACCATCACCAAAGACAATCGGTTGTCCCGGATCATCTGCCGACAACGAAGGATAAGTCACCGCCGTTTTCTCAAGTCGTTCCCAGGTGATATTGCTGAGAGAGTTCATTGACATCTTCATCTCTGCAAAGACTTCTTTCGGGTGCTGGTAATTCCAATCAAGCCCTATGCGCTTGGCCAGTTCCACCAGAATCCACCAATCTTCTTTTGCATCCCCGGGCGGTGGCACTGCCGGACGCCCCATCTGCACCTGCCTGTTGGTGTTGGTGACGGTGCCGGTTTTTTCAGGCCATGCAGAGGACGGTAGAATCACGTCAGCGTAGTTAGCCGTTTCGGTTAAGAAGATATCCTGCACTACCAGGTGTTCAAGCTTCGCCAGTGCATCACGGGCATGATCAACATCCGGGTCAGACATGGCGGGGTTTTCACCCAGTACATACATGCCACGAATGTCACCGTCATGCACCGCATCCATAATTTCTACGACGGTCAAACCGCGTTCGCTATCAATACCAGTCGTGCCCCAGATATCATGGAAGGCACTTCGCACGCCCTCATCTTCCACCGACTGATAGTCGGGAAGAAACATCGGCACCAAGCCTGCGTCTGAGGCACCTTGCACATTGTTCTGGCCACGCAAGGGATGAAGCCCTGAGCCCGGACGTCCTACCTGACCACACATCAAAGCCAGTGATATCAGGCAGCGTGAGTTGTCTGTGCCGTGAATGTGTTGCGATATACCCATACCCCAGAAAATCATTGCCGCCTGAGCTCCGGCAAACGTTCTTGCGACCTGACGCAATGTATCTGCATCAATGCCGCATAGTTCCGCCATTTTTTCAGGTGGAAAGCCTTTCAAATGCTCCTTCATGGCGGGCCAGTTTTCAGTAAAGCCTTCGATGTACTGCTTGTCGTATAACTCTTCTTCAACGATCACATGCATGATTGCATTGAGCATGGCAACGTCAGTGCCCGGTCTAAACTGCAGCATATGCTCTGCGTGACGCTTAAGCCCCTGACCACGGGGATCCATAACAATCAGCTTGCCGCCGCGCTTGGTAAATTGCTTAAAGTAAGTCGCTGCAACCGGGTGATTCTCAGTCGGGTTAGCGCCGATCACAATAGCAACATCTGCATTTTCAATTTCATTAAATGTCGCAGTCACCGCACCGCTACCTACATTTTCAAGCAGTGCTGCAACCGATGACGCATGACATAAGCGAGTGCAGTGATCGACATTATTATGCTCAAATCCCTGGCGAATAAATTTCTGGAATAAATAAGCCTCTTCATTGGAGCACTTGGCGGAACCAAAGCCCGCAACCCGTTTGCCGGTATCTTCACGTAAACGAGACAAACCACCGCCAGCAGCCTCCAATGCTTCGTCCCAGGTCGCTTCACGAAAATGCGTGAGCGGGTTGGCGGGATCAACATTAAGACCTTTGGCTGGTGCATCATCACGACGGATCAACGGTTTAGTCAGTCGGTGCGAGTGTGCAATGTAGTCAAAGCCGAAGCGACCTTTCACACACAGTCGATTTTCATTTGCAGGGCCATTAATTCCATCAACCCAGGCAATCTTTTCATCTTTGACTTTAAAAGAGAGCTGGCAGCCAACACCACAGTAAGGACAGACACTTTTTACTTCACGATCAAAGTCTGCACTGTCACCGACACCCTTTTCATCCAATATTGCAGCCGGCATCAAGGCACCGGTCGGGCAAGCCTGAACACACTCACCGCATGCAACACAGGTAGATGCACCCATCGGGTCATCAAAATCAAACGTGATCTTTGCATCGTGACCGCGGCCTGACATGCCAATGACATCGTTTACCTGCACTTCACGACAGGCTCTTACACACAAGTTGCAGTGAATACAGGCATCAAGATTCACACTCATCGCAAGGTGCGATGCATCAAGTAGTGGGATGCGTTCGATTTCTATCGATGGAAAGCGACTCGCTGATACGTTTTGCATCTCTGCCATCTTCCAGAAGTGCGAAGATTTATCATGCGCAGCATCCTGCTGTGGCTGATCGGCCACCAACATTTCAATCACAACTTTACGCGCTGTTTGAGAACGCTCATTTTGTGAGTTCACCACCATGCCTTCAGTGGGTGTGCGAATACACGACGCCGCCAGTACACGCTCACCTTCAATCTCGACCATGCAGGCACGACAGTTACCGTCAGCGCGATAGCCTTCAGCGTCTTTGTGGCATAGGTGCGGTATTAACGTACCCTGCTTTTTCGCCACTTCCCAGATTGACTCACCGGCCTCAGCGGTAACTTCTTTACCATCAAGCGTGAATTTAATTTGATCACTCATCGCCTATACCTCGTCCGGAAAATGTTTCATTGTTAGCAGTATCGGATTGGGAGCTGCCTGCCCCAGACCACAGATGGAGGCATCCACCATCACATGACATAACTCTTCAAGCAGTGGCTGATCCCATTTATCTTTTTCCATTAACTTCACGGCTTTTTCACAACCCACCCGACACGGTGTGCACTGACCACAACTCTCGTCTTCGAAGAATCGCAACATGTTAAGGGCTGCGTCTTTCACACTGTCTTTATCAGACAAAATAACAATAGCAGCAGAGCCAATAAAGGAACCATGAGGCTGCAAGGTATCAAAATCCATCGGGATATCATTCATGGCAGCGGGCAGAATTCCCGCCGACGGTCCACCGGGCTGGTAAGCCTTAAATGCATGCCCGTCGGCCATTCCACCGCAAGCTTCTATCAAATCCATAATGGTAGAGCCTGCCGCAAGTAAATAGACACCGGGGTTCTTAACCCGACCTGACATAGAAAATGATCGAAGTCCGGTGCGACCGTTTTTCTCTGTTGAGCTAAGAATCTCCGGCCCTTCCCGGCAGATTCTCGCGACCCAGTGCAGAGTCTCGATGTTGTGAACCAATGTTGGCCTGCCAAAGACGCCCACCTGCGCCACATAAGGAGGTCGATGGCGCGGCAATCCGCGCTTGCCTTCAATTGATTCGATCATGGCGCTTTCTTCGCCGCAGATATAAGCACCTGCTCCGCGCCTTAACTCTATGTAGCCTTTGTCGACCAGGCCGGCAGACTCGAGTTCTGCAATCTCATCGTTAAGTATTTTTAATACCGCGGGGTATTCATCACGCATATAAATATAACAGCGACTGGCATCAACAGCCCAGGCCGCGATCAACATGCCCTCTAAGAACAGATGCGGCGTTCTTTCAAGATAATATCGATCTTTGAACGTACCAGGCTCACCTTCGTCACCATTAACCGCTAAGTAACGCGGGCCTTTTTCAGCACGTACAAATGACCACTTTTTACCTGACGGAAAACCAGCACCACCCAGACCACGTAAACCGGATGAGTTGATCTTGTCCTGCACTTCATCAGCAGTGTGTTTACCATCGCGCAATGCCTGCAGCTCTGCGTAGCCACCCACCTCTTTGTAGGCTTTGAAATTTTCATAATCGGGCATACGCGCGTGGGTGTCTTTTTTTGCAATCGCATCGTTAACCAGTTCGACCGTGGCGTGATCAATATGGCGATGGCCAATCTCGAGTGTCGGTGCGGTATCACACCGACCCATACAAGGCGCACGCAACACGCGGACCTCTGAGGGATCCATTCCGTCTTTCAGCGCTTTAAGCAATTGCCGGGCACCTGCCAATTCACAGGCAAGCGAATCACACACTCTAATAGTGGTCGCTGGTGGTGGCGCTTCGCCTTCTGCAATCACATCAAAGTGCGCATAGAACGAAGCTACTTCCTGCACTTCAGCCTGAGACAGACGCATTTCATGCGCAAGGGCGTACAGATGAGCGGACGACAAATGGCCGTATTTATCTTGAATCAGGTGCAGGTGTTCAATCAGCAGATCGGCACTGCGGGGCTTATCACCGAGAAGCTCAAGAACCTCAGCCAGCGCAGCATCATCAAGTTGCCGACCTTTCGGGGTAACACGACCCTTGCCGCGGCCGGATTTCCAGACCCCCGCTTTCAGTTCTGCTACTGCCATGTTTTTTCCTGAATTCTGTTGATGAGTATCGCCAGGACGATCCAATTATCTGGACGCGTCGGTTCGGCACACGGTATCTGACCGCACTGCGGCAATAAAGACAAATCGTATTTGTCTATAGCGCGATTTGTTTTACTTATGATGGGTTGATTTTGTACAAGATCGACTTGCTTTGGTTGGTAATGATCCGAACGCCTTGATAGAACATCTCAGGAATCAACCGGAACACCAATCACTATAAGCACAGCATAGTCCTGCTTCAGACACTGCGGCACTTCAGGCATTTCACTCCCGGGGGCGACTTTAAACCTGGATTTATCCGCACTGGCCGGAGAGCAGGAACTGTCACCTGCAGCCGGTGTGTAACGCGCTGAGCGACACGGCAGATGAGTGACCTGATGCAGCTTGGCGCCATCTGCAAGCTCCCACCGCTGCGCTCCATTCGGATCCTTCGGGTGTACGGTGAGCATTGTGGTCACTTCCCGCTCACCGGTCACCAGATACCTGCCAGCCGGTATCGGGAACTCCGGCGGCTCCATGATGAGCCCGTTTTCATCGAGCCACCAATCATTTTCATTAAACTTCCAATTGCCTGGTCCGTAGCCACCGGAGGCTTTCAGTACCGGGAAAAGTCGCAACCAAACTCCCTTGGGCCCTGGATCTGATGTCCATAAACCCCAGGTCTCAGCGCCTGTGCCATCGGTCGCATTCGGATCTCCGAGGGCCGCAATAAATTGTGCTGGTATACGCTTAAACTTTACTGTCTCTGCAGCAAACACGCGTCCGGACAATAACAAGCCGATCACTATGGCAAATACAACCGGTATAAAACGACGGTGATGAGAATGCATGGAAACGCCTTGTCTTTAAAGTGTCCCTTGATGTCTACCAGCCAGCCCACCCGCTGTCAATTATCGTCTGTTTGAAAGCGCTCATCGACGACTCATCGACTAAGTGAGTGGCAGACGATTAGCCTGACAATCCAATCACATCCCGCAGTGCATCAATCGCGGGAAGCGCAGGCTTGTGATCAAGTGTTGCCAGCCCAATGGTTTTTTCAACTGAGGGATTTTCAAGTTTGAGACTGATCGAATTCTGATCAAGGAATAAACTATCAACCAACTTCTGTGGCGCAATAGTCGCAGCAGAGCCATTAGTTACCTGCACCATAGCAGCGGTAAACGCATTGGTCTCCATCACAGGCTCCGGCATCACCCCCGCCAGTTGAAATACTTCATCAACAATCTGTCTAAAGCGCATATCTTTACTTAGCAAACACAAGGGCAGTTCAGCCGCCTCTGCCCAGCTGGCAGTACCTTTGGTTCGTGGCGCAAGATGCAATGGCGCCAACAACACGTAGTGCTCTTGATAAACACTATCAAATCTTAATGAACTGTCTTTCTCATCGCCGTAGGTAATGCCTGCGTCAATAGCGAATTCATGCAAAGCACGGGTGATCTGTGTGGAGCTTAGCGATTGAATTTGAATAGTTAAGTGCTCATGGCGAGCGCGCAGTGCTGTCGATACAGAAGCTGCGTACGGCAACGCTGTAGGTACCACCCCCACTGCAAGCACACCTCGCAGATCTCCTCTTGCATTTTCTATGTCCTGACGCATGCCTTCTGCATCAGTAATTAATTTTCTAGCCCACTTAAGTACAAGCTCACCTTCTTTGGTAAAGCCCAAAAACTTGTTACCTCTGCGAACTATCGGGACACCCAGCTGTTTTTCTAATTGGTGAATACGCGCAGAGAATGCCGGTTGCGATATGCCACAGTCCGATGCCGCACGGGTGAAGTGCTTTCTTTGCGACAGTGCCAGCAACAACTGTAAATCACGTATTTCAGGGTATCGGCCCACCTATAAAACCATCACTTTTACACCTGATATACAAATTTGCACTATTGAAACTCAAGCACAATTTTTCCGAAGTGCGTACCCTGCTCCATCGCTCGATGCGCATCTGCCGCCTGGCTTAGTGGAAACACATCAGAGATCAAAGGTGCAATAGTCCCGTTAGCAAAAAATGGCATGACGGTACTTTCAAAGTCGGCAATGATTGCCGATTTTTCAGGCACTGGTCTCGATCGAAGCACTGATCCGATAATCTTTTGTCGCTTAACCATCATGGTGGCAAGATTCAACTCTGCTTTAATGCCACCCATTAAACCGATAATCACCAGTCGACCACTCAGCGCCAAGCATTTCATATTATCCTTTAAGTACGCTGCACCTATGTGGTCAAGGATCACATCAACGCCACGCCCGCCAGTGAGAGTTTTAATTTCATCCGCAAACGATTGGGTTTTATAGTCAATCACATGATCAACACCAAGCGCCTTAACGCGCTCTACTTTTCCGCTTGATGCAGTCACTATTACCGTGCTTTCCGGGAACAAAGCTTTGCATACCTGGATAGATGCGGTATTCACACCACCACCGCCACCGTGTAACAGAAAGGTATCTTCAGCTTTGGCCTCTGCAAGCACAACCGCATTTAAATACGCGGTAATGTAAGTCTCACAGATACAAGCCGCCTGGGCAAAACTGAGATTCTCCGGTATTGGCATAACATGGCCTTCATAGGCAACCGCGTATTCTGCATAACCACCGCCGCCGACGAGCGCAAATACCCGATCCCCCACTCGATGGCGTGAAGGCCCGTCAGAAGCGCCGTCACCCAGCGCTTCTACCGTGCCCGCAACCTCAAGCCCCAGAACTTCAGAATCACCTTTGGGTGGTGGATAGTTTCCTTCACGCTGGACTATATCAGGCCGGTTGACTGAGCTTGCATGCACTTTAATCAGAATCTGATCAGGCCCCGGTACTGGCTTTTCTATGTCATCCAGAAAGAGATTTTCAACACCACCAAACCCTTTAAGACTAATTGCTTTCATTTTAACAAGCTCTGTTGCGATGCACGCTACCGTGCCCCTGTTTCGATGCTTTATCTTATCACTACCGGTGATATTAAGCGTCCATCCGGTATTATCACTTCAAGTGCTTAGCAGAAACGCGTGCAGGTGATAAGCTGAAAGAAAAAAAGGCACTTCATGAAAAAACCACTTCTCCTTGGTTGCATCGCCGACGACTTCACCGGTGCAAGCGATCTTGCGAATACACTCTGCCGTGAAGGTATGCGCGCAACGCTCTATATTGACGTACCGCAGGGTGACATTGACACTGATGGGGTATCGTCCACAGAGGTTGCTATCATCGCATTGAAGAGCCGCTCAATCGACGCAGACGATGCAGTGCAACAATCTTTATCCGCATTGCGCTGGCTGCAAAATCAGGGGGCACAACAGTTCCTGTTCAAGTACTGCTCTACCTTCGACTCCACACCAGCAGGCAATATCGGCCCGGTAGCAGAGGCTTTGGCAGCTGAACTTGATACCAAAGGCGTAGTGGTATGTCCCGCATTTCCAACCACCGGAAGAACAGTCTATCAGGGCCACTTGTTCGTCGGCGATACACTACTCAATGAATCCGGCCTGCAAAACCACCCTTTAAACCCGATGACAGACGCAGATCTTCGTCGGTGGCTCAGCCTGCAGGTGTCATCAGAGGTTGGCCATGTACCCCAAACTGTGGTGTCTGAAAGCTCAGAAGCGATTGCCAGTTCGCTGAAAACAGCAGGGCGCAGCGGTCAAACCCTTGTGGTGGTTGATGCCACAGCAGACGTTGACCTACGCACCATCGGTACCGCCTGCGCTGATGCAAAACTGATCACTGGAGGCTCCGGTATTGCATTGGGTCTGCCACAGAACTTCAGGATTCGCGGTTTACTTTCTGATGAAGGTCAAAGCTTTCAACCGCAGCAGGGGCCAGCCATAATTATCGCTGGCAGCTGCTCTGAAGCCACCCGACAGCAGATCGCAGCCTATAATGGCGGCCCTAAAATAGTTGTCGATATCGACGCGTTAATGGCAGACAAACTAACGCCTGAGCATATTGTAAAATCACTGCCGGGTGATGAGTCAGTCGCACTACTTTATTCATCGGGCACACCCGATGAGGTCAAAGCCTTACAAGCTGAATATGGCGTAGAGGCAGTCGCTGGCAAAATAGAAAACTTCTTTTCTTCGATCGCCAGCCGACTACTGGACAACGGCTACAAACGATTTGTTATTGCAGGCGGCGAAACCTCAGGTGCCGTCGTGAGCGCACTCAACATACAAGCTTTTGACATCGGCCCGGAGATTGACCCGGGTGTACCCACCCTTAGCACCACTCTACAGAGCCCCACCGGCAAAGATACTGCAACAAATCGCACAACCGAAAGCAACGCTATAGCGATGGCACTTAAATCCGGCAACTTTGGCGCAGAAGATTTTTTTTCCAAAGCACTGCGACAATTGCAGGGTCAGTCATAAAGCTGTCGACATACTAGTGTACTAGAACTAGGATCAGTGGCATAGCGAACGCGTTGATATTGCTCGATGAATGGAATATACCAGCACTATTATGGCATGGCATTTGAACTTCAATGTTATGCTCATGCGAGTAAAAAAAATTGATAAAAAATGCTCTTAAAACCGCTCGCCCTTCGAATATATAGAATCCTGCCAGTCGTTTTACAGCGGCGGATTGTTAGAACCTTGTATCCAGGCTATGTGGTCGCCGCCAAGGTGTTCATCACCAACCCTGATGGTAAATTTCTCGCCGTTAAAACAACCTACAGCCCGGACTGGGATATCCCCAGCGGTCACTGTGACGCAGGCGAAAGCCCCGATCTTGCCGCCACTCGTGAGCTATGGGAAGAGACCGGACTCAAAGTCGAGGGTATGCAGCAATGTGGCGTTATATTCTATCCTCAGCTCAAAACGCTGCAGGTGCTGTTTGTACATGCGCTGAAAGAAGCACGGGAACCTGTTGCCGACAACATCGAGATATCAGACATACGCTGGGTCGCGCGCGACGAAGTAAAGCTCAACCCCTACGCATTGGAAGCCGTCGCGGTTATTCTTGATCACAAAGCAAGTTATTGGGTCTCAACCATGTCTTGATGCTCGTAACTTTTCAGGGCACACCTGTCGTATCCATGAGCGTTGTCGTTGGTGCTCCAATACACCGGTATGTTGCGGCGAACTCCTACCTCATGAAGACGACAAGGCCCACCCTGAAAAGCCACAAAAGACCGGGCAAAATCAGTCGGAAATTTGAATTCAGTTCAATTCCGACTGAATTGGTACTGATACTTACTATTCACCATTATCTATTTTTGGTAGCTTTTTCAAGCAGCATTTCAAGTCGACTAACAGACACTTTATCCACCGCACCAAGCTCTTGTGCATAAATAGACACGCGCAACTCTTCCATAAGCCAACGAATAGGTGCCACATCGACACTGGTGCCGTGCAGCTCTTTGATCCGCTCCCATACAGGCAACAGCTCTGCACGTCGACGACGATCCCGATCGGGTTCACGGTCGAGACTCTCCAGCCTTTTGGCAATTGCCTTAAAATACACCGGCAATCGCAGCACCCTGTTAGCAGGTGTGTTCACCACAAAGCCCGGGTAGACCAGATGAGCAATCTGGTCTTTGATATCAGCCACTGCCTCAACCCAACTCAGTGATACCGAACCACTCATTCGCCGCGCCACCTCTCTATGTGTTTCAAAAGCCTGCGCAAGCACCGCACAGATGGCATTAGCGTGCACCACCAACTCGCTTTTATTGGTATCAAGGATACGGTTAAACTCTTCTCTTGTACGAGGTGTTGGATGATCATTGATTAATGCCATATCAATACTGGCATCGACAATGTCCTGCTTTAATACCTCGGTCTTACCAAACGCTGCAAAACGCAGACACAACACATCAATGCCCGGTAAATTGCGCACAAGGTACTTAACTTCTTTTAGCAATCGTTTTTTATACAAAGCACGCAATCCGGCATGCATTGCAGCACCCGCCGCCTCTTCGGTTGCGAACAGACGCAAACTCACCACACCGTCTTCATCAACCAGCGCCGGATACCCCTTCATCTGCACACCCTGAGTGGTGACTTCAACCCACTCCGGCAAGTCTCCAAAGTTCCAGTCCGTCAGATCAGTACGCTCAAAAGCATTGCTTTCGTTGGTCGCTAAGCTCTCTTCAATTTGATCAACATATTTTTTTTGCAACAACTCGATGCTTCGACCTTCATCGATGGTATTGCCATTGTTATCCAATACTTCAGCACGCATCAGTAAATGCACTGGCCATTGCTCAGCTTGCCAGTCATCGGCATCAACAGTAATACCGGTCAATTGATGCAGCGCCCCTGCCAGCGCTTCCAGCAATGGCTTAGCTGAATCAGCTTGTATCATTGCTGTCGCCCTGGCTGCATAATCCGGTGCTGGCACAAAGTTTCTGCGCAACTGCTTTGGCAGTGATTTGATCATCGCCACAACCTTCTCTTCCAACATACCTGGCACCAGCCACTGGCATTGCCTGGCATCGACACGATTCAGTAAGCTCGCAGGCACCACCAGCGTGACACCATCATCACCGGCACCGGGTCGAAAGTGATATTTAAGCGGCAACACTAAACCTGAAAACTCTATTTGATCTGGAAAGTCTTTTTGATCAAACCCCGGGTCATCGTCTCTTAGCAAATAGTCTTTTGATAGATACAACCCTCGCGGCGCGAGTTTTTCATACTCTAGACGCCACTTCTCAAACTGTGGCCCCGAGTAGATACCTTCAGGAATAATTTCATCGTAAAACCGGTAAAGCTCTTCAGGATCCACCAATATATCTTTACGACGGCTTTTGTCTTCCAGAGTGACTACTTCATCTACCATTTTTAAATTATGTTGATAGAAAGTGGCCTGAGTGTTGTAGTTTCCACTCACCAATGCTTCGCGTATAAATATATCCCGCGACTCAGTGGGATTGATGGGGCCGTAGTTCACGCGGCGTTTTTCAGCAATCACTAAGCCGTACAAAGTCGATTTTCTATAAGCACCCACCTGGGCGCGTTTCCTCTGCCACGCAGCACCAGAGTAACTGTGTTTTAAAAGACTGTCGCCAATAGACTCTGCCCATACCGGATCAATACCCGCCACACAACGTGCATAGAGGCGGGTGGTCTCACTAACCTCAGCTGCCATAATCCACTTCGGACCCTTGCCAAACACCCCGGAGCCCGGAAACAACATTAACTTTCTGTTGCGGGTGCTGTGATATTCATTGCGCTCCTCTTTAATGGCTATATTGCCAAGCAAACCGGTGAGCAATGCACGGTGAACGTTATCGTAGCCCGCCTCTGCGGTATTCTCTTTGCCTTCAATAGTCTTCATCGTCTGTTGTAACTGGCGTCGTATGTCACGCCACTCACGTACACGCATATAAGATATAAATCTTTGCTTGCACATTTTTCGAAACTGGTTTGATGACAGTCGTTCACTTTGAACGCGGCAGAACTCCCACAGATTCACAATGGCTAAAAAATCAGATTTTTCATGGTTAAATTCGGCGTGTTGCTCGTCAGCTGCCTGTTGCTTGTTCATGGGACGCTCACGCGGATCCTGCACAGAGAGCGCACTTACGATCGTTAACACCTCGGATAAACACTTCTCATCATTGGCTGCAATCAACATGCGAGCGAACCGCGGGTCCACAGGAAAGCGCGCTAGCTGTCGGCCAAGTTTGGTCAGTTTTCTCTTGCTGTCTACAGCATTGAGCTCAAGCAGCAACTGGTAACCATCATTTATCAATCTTCCATCAGGAGATTGAACAAACGGAAAATCCTCAACATTTCCAAGCTTCAACACTTCCATTTGAAGAATGACTGACGCGAGGTTAGTTCGCAGTATCTCGGGTTCAGTAAATTCTGTGCGCTGCTCAAAATCATCTTCTGCGTAAAGCCGTACACATATCCCCGGCGCTTCTCTGCCACAGCGCCCCTTGCGCTGGTTAGCAGACGCTTGCGACACTTTCTCAATCGGCAATCGCTGCACTTTGCTGCGCACACTATAACGAGAGACGCGTGCCGAACCGGTATCAACCACATAACGGATTCCCGGTACGGTAAGTGAAGTTTCCGCAACATTGGTGGCAAGCACTATCCGTCGGCCACTATGCGGCTGGAATATCTTAGCCTGCTCTGCCGCCGATAGTCGCGCCAGCAGCGGCATGACTTCAACACCTCTTAGCAGACGACTGCCACTGCTGGCCTTGCCAATATAGTCTGCCGCTTCTCGAATATCCCTCTCACCGGGGAGAAACACCAGAACATCACCGGGTCCGGCTGATGCCAACTCATCGCAGGCATCAAAAATTGCCTGCGACTGATCGCGTTCGTCATCTTCGTCTTCACCCCACGGACGGTACCTCACCTCTACCGGATAGCTGCGGCCTTCGGCGAGAATGATTGGTGCATCATTGAAGTGCTTTGAGAATGTATCAGGATCAATAGTGGCCGAAGTAATAATGATTTTTAAATCGCGGCGTTTTTCCAACAAGCGTTTTAAATACCCGAGGATAAAATCAATATTGAGTGAACGTTCATGCGCTTCATCAACAATGATCGCGTCATATTGATTCAGCCACGGATCAGATTGAATTTCCGCCAGTAAGATTCCGTCGGTCATCAGTTTGATATAGCTGCCTGAGGATACCTGATCAGTAAAGCGAACCTTGTAACCCACGACCCCGCCAAGCTCGGCTTTAAGCTCAGACGCAATTCGGTTAGACACACTTCGGGCCGCTATACGACGTGGCTGCGTATGGCCAATCAATCCATCGACGCCTAAGCCTGCTTCGAGGCACATCTTGGGTATTTGTGTGGTCTTGCCAGAACCGGTTTCACCGCAAATGATAGTGACGGGATGATTGCGAATAGTATCGATGATCGACTCACGATGCTGGACAATCGGTAAATCTTGCGGATACTCGGGACTGGGTACCGAGGCTTTTCTATTGCCGCGTCGTAGCGCCGATGCTTTTATATCACTTAAGAGTTTTTCTTTAGCATCGGCCGGCGGCTTGTTACCTGCCGCCGCTTTGCTTAGTCTTTTCAGGCGATGGCGGAATCGATGCTGATCACTTCGCATGCACGAGTCAATCTCGCGATGAATAGCACGTGCTTGTTCCGGGGTATGTGGTTTGGCATCCATAGTGGCGGCAATCCAAAGACAGTCTTAATTTACCGCACGCAGTTTTCAGAGAGCGCCTATGACAGACTAGCTACGAACTCTGATCACCAAATAGCTGATTCCCGTTCGACCCAGCTTGGTCTGCGCTGTGTTGAGACTTTGAGAATCATAGAATGGACCGATCCGAACACGGTGCCATTGCTTACCCTCTATCGCGACTTTCTTTACAAAAGCATCCATACCCGATTGGTTCAATTGCCTGCGTAAACGCTGAGCATCATCCCCTTTGGCAAATGCACCTGCCTGCAGATAGTAAGAGGTTGAGGGCTTGTTACGATCCTTCTTAACCGTCGTTGGCTGCCGGATAACGATTGTCTTGCCGACCCTGTTTTCAGCCGCTGACCGATTTGCAGCAGCCGCTATTTCGATTGGCGCCACATCAGTACCGACGGTGAGATCATCAGCAATTTCAACCGCTGACGGCCGCTCATTTGCCCCAGCGCCATATTTGCCTGCACTGCGACTACGCGTAAACGCCGGCATTTCATCTGCCGCAGCATTCGGTACAGTGCTTTTGCTTTCTGATAAGCGATCGTAAAAAGCGTATTGATCAGCCTCTGTGGTTTCGTACTGCTCAATGCCGCTTTCAGTTTCGACCAGGGTGTAATGCTCATCAGGCAAACGCGAAAGAAAAAGAATAAACCCGAGGATAAAGCCGACCATTATGCCGATCGTCAGGACCATCCACAGCTGACTGATACCGCGTTGCGATGCATGGCTTTTCAGGCCATTCATGATTAACTTCGGCCTATCATTGCTAAATTTGGAAATTTGTCGATAGCTCATTCAGTTCACTTCAATTCAGTTGCCTGCGGATCCGCCGGCACCGTTTCCGGCGCAGCATCCATACCGACTCAAGCGACCGTGTGTTTCTTTTGGTCGCACTCACCACTCTCAACCAATTGATATAGTTCGTTTTCTGCAAACTGCAGGCCTGAAAGTCACGTCTTGTATCAGATTCTCAGAGAAACAATACACGCTTTTTCAGCAACTTTCGATTATTCGTCAAGCAGTTAGCTTAGGTTCTTATTCTAACGCTTGAAGTTGTGTAGTGAAAGCCATTGACTGCATTGATAATAAATAATTTTTACCACAAAAATGAAGCATTTTTTGCATAAACACAACATGTAGTAAGTTGCGGCTTTTTATTTACAACATATCGTGTGGATCAACGTCTAGAGACCAACGAATTTTTCTCGACATCGGGTGGCTTTCCAGCGCTGGTCTAAGCCATGCCAACATTTGATGTAACGGTTGACGCACAGGCGCCAGAAAAAGCAGCTGCGCGCGATAGCGGCCTGCCAGCCTTTCCATCGGTGCGTGCGCCGGACCAAGCACAGACAGCTGCAGGCCGCGCTCCGGATTTGCTTCGGTATAGGTTCGGATCAGACGTTTAATCTCTGCCAGATACTGCTTTGCGCCTTCTTTGGGCACCGCTTCAGCCCGCAGCAGGGCAACATGTACATACGGCGGCCAGTTGGCGAGCTTCCGCTCATCTAACAATTGCCTGGCAAAATCAACATAGCCTCTGGACAGCAGCAATTCCAGCAACGGATGCTCTGGATTACGTGACTGCACTAATACTACACCCGGTTTTTCTGCACGCCCGGCCCTTCCTGCCACCTGCAATATCAGCTGGCCCATCTGCTCTACAGCGCGAAAGTCGGCACCAAAAAGGCCCCGGTCAGCATCCAGCACACCGACCAGTGTCACCAATGGAAAGTTATGGCCTTTAGCCAACATTTGCGTACCAACTAAAATCTGCGCTTCACCACTGGCGGCAGATGCCAAATGCTTTTGTAAATCACCCTTGCGTCTGGTGCTGTCGCGATCAATGCGCAACACTTTGTAGTCAGGAAACTTTTCACTCAAAAATTCATCCAGGCGCTCTGTACCCACACCTACATAGAGTAGCTCTTTGCTTTCACAGGTAGCACACACATGTGGCACCGCCCGTTCTGCTCCGCAATGATGGCAACGCAGCCGACCGGAATGCGAATGCACCGTCATATGTGCATCACACTGATTACAGTCAGCTATCGTCTTGCAGGCTTCACACATTAATACCGGTGCATAACCTCGACGATTGATAAACACCATCACCTGCTCACCACGCGCAAGCACTTCATGCATCATCGTAAGCAGACGTCGCGAGAGCCCCTGCTCTACTTCACTGCCGCGACTATCCACCAGAATCATCTTGGGCAACTTCGCCCCACCGGCGCGCTCACGCAGATAGAGTGTGTCAAACAAGCCTTTGTCTGCATTGTGCAGTGATTCAAGTGACGGGGTCGCGGATCCCAGGGCAATAGGAATTTTCGCTTTTCTGGCTCGTACCAAGGCCAGGTCACGCGCTTGATATCTAAAGCCATCTTGTTGCTTCAACGAACCGTCGTGTTCTTCATCGACAACGATAAATCCCAACTTTGGCATGGGCGTGAACACCGCCGAACGCGTACCAATTAACACGTGTGCACTGCCATCTGCGGCAGCATGCCACGCCAACATGCGCTCGGTATCGTTAAGCCCGGAATGCAGCACCTCAACATGGCAAGCAAGTGCCGCTCGAAAACGCGCAACCAACTGCGGGGTTAAACCAATCTCTGGTAACAACACCAACACCTGTTTACCCGACTGAATAACAGTACGCGCCACATCAAGATAGACTTCTGTTTTACCGCTGCCTGTAATGCCGTCAATTAACGCGCAATAATAGTCATCCAGTTTGGTGTGCAGTTTCTCACTGGCGAGGCGTTGCTCTTCATTAAGTGTTACCACCGGTGTCGATGCGTTCGGGTTGTATTGTGGCCAGACTTTCTCAACCAGTTCTTTTTTTAGCAAAGGCTTCATTGTTGCAGACCACCGGCTATCAAATAACCGGCACTCCGGAGCACTGACTTCCGCCACGCTTTCACGCAAAAAATTCAACAGCGCCGTTTGAGCAGGTGCGCGCTTTACTTCCATGGTGGATCTGCCAGCCTCAGTTAAGGCATAGCCGCACGGTCGTTCAATATGGGTATCTGCTCCCTTGCGCAATACAATCGGCAGGGCCGTCGCAAAGCTCTCTCCAACAGGATGGTGATAGTACGCAGACGCCCAGTGAACCAGA
Organism: uncultured Granulosicoccaceae bacterium; assembly: GCA_937928685.1. GTDB lineage: Bacteria > Pseudomonadota > Gammaproteobacteria > Granulosicoccales > Granulosicoccaceae. The sequence continues at coordinate 3,399 of CALGJU010000296.1, read as the reverse complement.
TCGAGAATCTCCGCTGGCAGGACGGGCACTTCATCAAGTAATTCAATCACGGCTTTAAGCTTTGATGCATCAATAGTGGAAGGTCCCGTGCCTATCACCACCCCGATCTTTTGCGTTCGGCCAAATGGAACCAGAACCCGACACCCGGGAAGGTGACATTCTATTGACCCACAAGGCAGATAATCAAAACTGCGCGATAGTGGCACCGCAATCGCGACTTTTACTATCTCGAGCTCGACATGGCTTGCGCTTTCGGGCAAAAGTGCACCGCTATTTTCTTGCATTGCCAGAATTTGCCTGTGGATAACTCTGTGGAAAAATCTCGAACCGAGCCGGTATTGCTGCACCGGCGGTATCATACTAAATATTCAGCTACCGCTTCGTTTCGGCATATATAGATAGCGTTTACAATGGCTTAGTTTAATTTTAAAGAAAGCTATTGCTTTGCGTTTCAAGTTAAGTTAGGCAACCTAACCAAAAATTTAGAATGTGCATAAGTCATATATCAGCTGCCGCATGGTGATCACATTTTGCAACACACTGCCGCCTCGATACACAACACGGAAAACACAGCTTTGATAGGACGTTTGGCAATATTTCGAGCAGTTTTTCACCGAAAATTGATATTTCGCGCTGGTATTGTGAACTAAAATGGCGTCAATTTCCCGACAACAGACCCTCGTTTTTTACGCTGGATTTTCCCATTAAGGCTCTCCGGGCAAACCGCTGGTTTAATACGATTCGCCAACTTTCAATGTCAGATAAACTACCGCTTTAACGCAGACAACGAGCAAGAGATGAAATACCTGGGAGATTCGGATTACCAACACGGTAGCCCTTCACGCCTGGGCGTGCTGCTGGTGAATTTAGGCACTCCAGACTCTACAGAAGTACCAGACGTAAGGCGCTACTTAAAAGAATTCCTTAGCGATCCACGAATAGTCGAAGTTCCGCGTGCGCTGTGGTGGCTGATCCTGAACGGGGTAATCTTAAGGGTGCGACCGGCAAAAACCGCCGAGGCTTACAAGTCAGTGTGGGACGAAAAAGAAGGCTCCCCGCTGTTAAGCATAAGTAAAAAGCAAGCGACAGCTCTTGGAGCAAAGCTCTCGACCACCAACAATGCCAAGGTTGTTTTAGCGATGCGCTACGGTAACCCATCCATCGCCGACGCACTGACGGAGCTGCGTCGCGCTAACGTCAGACGATTGATCATTCTACCCATGTATCCACAATATTCCGGCTCAACCGTCGGCTCAGTGTTTGATGAAGTAGCAAGACAACTGAGCAAGCTGCGTTGGCTGCCGGAATGCCGATTTATCAACCAGTACTTTGATGAAAACAACTACATAGAAGCACTTGCGCAAACTACAAGAGAACACTGGCAACAACATGGCAGAGCGCAACAACTGGTGATGTCATACCACGGCATACCCCAGAGATACAGAACTTCGGGCGACCCGTACTTTTGCCAATGTCAGGCAACTTCACGACTGCTTGCTGATGCCTTGCAGTTAAAAGATGATGACTACCGCGTAGTGTTTCAATCGCGCTTCGGCCGAGAACCGTGGCTACAACCCTATTGCGATGAAACCTTAAAAAAACTCCCCGCAGAAGGCATAAAAAGCATCAATGTGATCTGCCCTGGTTTTGCAGCCGACTGTCTTGAAACCATTGAAGAGATCGATGAAGAAAATCGCGAGTATTTTATGCACGCCGGCGGAGAAGAGTTTAGCTACATACCAGCCCTGAACGATCACGCTGCACATATTGATATGCTCGCATCGCTGATTGAACGGCACAGTGGTGGTTGGCCGGAAGCACTGCGGATCGATGTCAATAAATCAGAGGTTTTGGCTGCTTCAAGGCAACGGGCAATGGCACTTGGTGCAAAAGCATAGGCAACTAAATTCGCTTTGGCCTGCATTGCATTGCAGGTCTTAGCGGCTTTTATTGTTTCGCGCGGCGCTTCCAGTTAAAAACCCGATAAACAAACAGCGGGTTGCCAATAATATAGCGGCGCCATAACCGGCCCGGCTCAAGGTACAATCGATACATCCATTCCATACCTGACTTACGCATCCAGACAGGTGCACGCTTTTTATCACCTGAGTAAAAATCAAATAATCCGCCCACGCCAATTAAGAGATTGCTGTTAACCTTATCTTTGTTTTCGTAAATCCACTTTTCCTGATTTGGCGCGCCAAAGGCTACAAGCACCACATTCGGCTTGCTGGTATTGATTTTTTCGATTACCGCGTCCGATTCACTTTCACGGTCAAAGTATCCGTGTTGCTCACCGACCACTTCAATACCCGGGTAAGCCTCTTCCAGCTTTGCCTTCATTCGTTCGGTCACACCGGGAGCCGCCCCCAGCAGAAAGAATCGATACCCTTTGGTTCGCCCGACATTCCATAGCTCCGGCATTAAATCTGTGCCATTGAGATTTGCGACCAGTCTTTCACCAATCATGCGACAGGCGATGTTTATCCCTGCGCCGTCAGGCAATACAAAGCTTTGAGAATTGAGGATGTTGCGATAAACCTCGTCTTTGCAGCTTATGTTCAGGCAGTCAGCATTGATGAAGGAAACGCACTGTTTATCCCCGCTGGCAATCACCTGCTCTATCAATGCCAATGCTTCTTCCATGGAAATACTCAGGAAGTCCACATCAAGCACAGTAAGCTTGTTAGCGGTATCCATTGCAGCCATTGATATAGTCATTGCTAATAGTGGTACATCTTGTAAGTGAGAAAACAGGGCACAAGCAAGTCGTCTCCGGAATCCTAACAGCACGATCCTGCGCTGTTCGCCTGATTACCGAAAAAAAACGGGTGTATTGCCACCTTTTCATCATGAGTTTGTCACGCTTCAGACCCATCGACCAAGATTACCCGCCTTGAAATGACATTAGGCACACTGCTACACCGGCGTCAGCTGCTGCCACAGAAGCCGACCCCCTCTTGCATTGAACCATTGAACTGCCAAGGCTGGGAATTCTTTGTGAGTGAAACATTATTAACTCTGTTATTTGTAAACTGCTCGAACGACGCTCACAAAGCAATAGCCCTTACGAGCCATTGTGCCCAGTGCATTATCAGACATATTCTTGTGCGTCATTTCGTTAATTATCGTATCGCATTCGGCTATTCCACTCCATTGCATAGAGGACAACCGATCACGTTGCGCGCCACATTTTAGGACGCTGTCGACGAAAAGGAACAATTGATTTTGCCAACCCGCGGATTACATTAAATCAAGGCTAGGAGTCTGTCCGAGAACTAGGGTCGTAGCGAGGTTGTGAGATTTTGAGTCAGATATTTCGATCGTTAGAGGCGAATAGTTATTCTTCTTTAACGAAAAGGATCGTAATAGCTGACCAAAAGATCGCGACCGCAGTAG
>CALGJU010000295.1 GCA_937928685.1 uncultured Granulosicoccaceae bacterium | reverse complement strand
AACAGGCATGTGTGATTACAGTAACGCTGGCCTGTTTAACGGCTGGGGATGGAATGCAACCACACAATCATCTTGCCCACCTATAGAAGCAGTAGCCAATACCAACGCTTGTGATTACAGCAATGCAGCCCTGCACGACGGCTGGGGTTGGAATTCTGAAACCCGTGAATCATGCCCGCCCGTTGAGAGCGATAACACGAATATCACCGTGGTGAATAGCGCATGTGATTACAGCAATGCCCAAAGCAATAACGGCTGGGGTTGGAATTCTGAGACGCTCGCGTCTTGTCCACCACTGGAGCAGACCAATACCGAATCCAGCAACTGCGACTATTCTGACGCGGCACTCAATGGCGGCTGGGGATGGAATGCAATTACGATGCTTTCTTGTTCTCCGTAGCGGCCAAGAGTACAGCTAGTCATGCAGTCGACAGTTGAGAATTCATTAGTCATTTCTATCGCATGAAACAGGGGCACCGACAAAATCGTCGGTGGCCCTTCTCAATCAGAAAGTACGCAATATTCACATGCTAAAAATTTTTCACTCTTTCTTTTCTGCGCCTCACTTCTTAGCAAGCTTACACCTTCATGCATTAAGTAGAATCAACTGACCGTGTGTTTATCTTGGCAGTTACTACAAACGTGGATCAATAGCCTCGCTCTCAAGAGCCAATACTCCAAAGACACTTTCATGAACCCGTCTTAATGGTTCCTGTCGAACGAACCTCTCTAGTCCTTCGACCCCAAGCGCGAATTCACGCAGCGCCAATGATCTTTTACGCGACAACCCACGCTGCTTTAGTTCCGCCATATGCTCTGGTAAATCATATTCAGGTCCATAGATAATTCTGAGGTATTCGCTGCCACGACATTTTACCGCAGGCTGCAGTAACTCACCTTTTTTAGTTTGGACTACAAAATCTAGAGGCTTTACAACCATGCCCTCGCCACCCGTCAGAGTTAGCTCCAACCACCAATCAATCAGGTCTTGAACACTTACTTCATCATTAACATCAACCTCCTTATAAATTGTCTTACGAAATAGTTCGGGTGCCGCTGCACATAGCTTTTCTATGTTTTGCATATGCCATTGGTGTGATTTATCAACATGAGCAGTTCCCTCTGTGGCCATGATATGAAATGGTGCAATTTTGTAGTCCTCAATTCCTGTCACATCCCAACAATAGTTGCGGTAGGCGGTCGTGTACTTTCCAATTGCATCGCGCTTATAGCCAATTTTGTCAAGCAGCCGATCAGCACCGCTTATGCCGCGAGATGCAAAAGACTCCAGTGCCTCCTGTGCAGCCCTTAACGAATGTGTTGCTGCCGCTGATACAGATGCGTATTGATCCTTTAATAGAGCCTGAGCTTTGGCAGACCATGGCATTAACTCAGCATCAAGACAGACCCAATCAGTATTATGCTCTTGCCAGAAGTCACTGCTTGTTAGGGCACTCTGCATTCGCTGCAAAAACTGCGACTCCAGCTCTTTGTTTGTGAAGAAATTACGGCCTGTGCGGGTATAACAAACGCCAATGCTATCTGTAACAAGTCCGAACCTCTTCGCCACTACATCTGCATTTTTGCAAACGATAACGACAACTCTTGAGCCCATATGCTTTTCTTCACATATCACCTTGCTTACCCCACGCTTGCGGTAATAGTTAATGGCTTGTTGCGGGTGTTCAAGGAACTCCGGCATTTGACTAGTACCACATGGTGACATTGTAGGAGGCAAATAGATAAGCCACTTTGGATTTATTGCATAGCGACTCATCACTTCCAGGGCTGCTATTGAATTCTCTTCTTGCAAGGTGATGTTATGGCGCAATCGAGTTTGCACAATGCGCTTACCCGTGACTTCTGAAATATCGAGTAAGTCATCATATGAGTGCTGGTGCGATAGTGTTGAAATAGTGGATTCGAGTGGCTTCACTGGTTCACAGTAAACATCCTTCGCATCAACCGATACCAGTGTTTCCTCTGGATAACGCAAAGCTGTTAATTTTCCTCCAAAGACGCAACCGGTATCTATATCGATAGTTCGATTTAGCCACTCCGCTTCCGGCACGGGAGTATGGCCATATACTACTTTGGCTTTTCCTCTGTATTCTGCTGCCCAATTGTGGCGCACGGGCAAGCCGAACTCGTCTATCTCACCGGTTGATTCACCATATAGACAAAACGCTCGAACAGCACTTGAGCCACGACCTTGCATATCTTCTGTGACCCCCGCATGTGCAACAACAAGCTTTCCATCATCAAACACAAGATGACTAATCAGACTGTAGAGAAACTCCTTTAGATTATCTTTGAACGTCTCAGTCTCCAGCGAGAGCTGCTCCACCGTTTCAGCCAACCCGTGGTTGAGTGAAACATTCTTTCCTTTCAAATACTTTTGTAATTTGATGTCATGATTGCCTGGCACACAGTAGGCACTACCACTTCCAACCATACTCATTACCAGCTTTAATACCGCTGGCGATGCCGGCCCACGATCGACTAAATCACCTACAAATATGATGGTACGACCTTCGGGGTGAACCACGTCATACCCATAGTTGCAAGCAGTATTTTCAGTTCGTTCTTGCTCCGTGTTATCGATGACTGAATTAATCTGATAGCCCAGCTCTCCTAATAGTGTTACCAGCTCATCGTAGCAACCGTGGATATCACCGATGATATCGAAAGGACCATGAACAGATTTACGGTCGTTGTATAGCTTCTCACGCGAAATGGATACGACCGATTGCACTGATTCTACAGAGTTGAGAACGGTGACTTTGTGAAAACCCTCTTTGCGTAAGCCGCGCAATGACTTTTTTAGCTGCTGCACATGCTGCCTGATGACTCTGTTGCCAAAGTTACGATCTTCGCGTTTCTCATTGCGTCGCTCACAGACATCGACCGGTATATTCAAAACAATTGCCACGGTTAACGCATGGTATTCACGGGCCAATGCCAGCAGTTCTTTTCTCGCGTACGGCTGCACATTGGTGGCGTCAATAACCGTGAGTAAGCCACGCTTTAATCGAATGCCGACCATATAATGCAAAAGCGCGAAAGCGTCAGCAGTTGCATCCATTGAGTTTTCATCGTTAGAAACCAGCCCTCTACAGAAATCAGAACTGACGACTTCGTGCTGGGCAAAATGCTGATTTGCGAATGTGCTCTTGCCAGAGCCGGACGCACCAATCATTAGCACTAACGAAAACTCGGGAACTCTAATCTCCACGAGTAAATACTCCCATTTGCGAAGGCGCTCCGACCGTCTCATGTATTTCACCTATAGCGAAAAACTCTACGGTGTATTTATTTTTTTCGCTTACCATGCTTGCCCAACTTTCAAATTCTGCACGTGTCCACTCGAAGCGGTGATCATCGTGCCGCAGCGAGCCTTCTTGCATATTGTCAAATAGCGCGTTGTATTCAGAATTCGGGGTGCTTAGCACCAGAGTTTTGGGCTTAGCGAATTCAAAAACTACACGCTCTAACGCTTGTAGGCGGTCCTCATCAAGGTGTTCTATTACTTCAATTAGCGCGGCGGCGTCATACCCGGAAAGCCTGTCATCTCGATAAGTCAGCGCTCCTTGAAATATATCCAGCCTTTCCCTCTGCCGCGGAGCCATTTCATCCCAGTGTAAAAACTGTTTTGCTTTGGACAGCTCAGTGTAGGAGACGTCCATTGCAGTGATTCTATTAAACTGGCGGTGTTTGATGAGTTGCCTAACAAGCTTGCCCTCGCCACATCCGAGATCGATAACACTTGTAGCGCCTGACGCCACTAACTTTTCAACTGCTAAATCTAATCTTTGCTGATGTAGGCCCACTCTGCGTTCCTTCACTTCAGGCGGCTCCACATTCCCTTCTGGTTCGGTGCCCACGGCTTGTTCGGTCAACTGTTCGATGGCCTGACGTGCAATAGAACGAAGATTGATTAGGTAGCGACTGACAATTTGGTCTTTGGCAGGGTGCTCGCGCAACCAGCCAGCACCGCGAGCTAATAGTTTGTCTACCTCGTCTTGAGAAACAAAGTAGTGTTTGTCGTTATCGAGCGACGGAATTAGAACGTATAAGTGGGTCAGTAGCTCACTGAGCTTTACGGTATTTTTTAGCTTTACCGTAAAGTGTTTACTATTACCCCACTGTGGAAAATTTTTGTCCAGTATGTGAGGCTCTACGTCCACATGGTATCCAAGTGGCTCGAAAAACTTTCTGATCAGCGTTTCACCACCTCGCGGAGCTGGCAATACACTTATTTGTACTTCCAGTGCCAGTCTCTGATCAACAAGCTCCGGCCTATTTTTGCAAGAGCCATTCATGGCCGTAGAAAATGCTTTAGATAGAGCAACACTCGTAAATGAAGAGGCAACGTAAGGTCGGTCATTCACATATTGACCTAGCGAAAATCCGCGACCCGCCAAATTACGCCCACCACCACGAACCATATCAATAGGATCAACCTCTAGCAGGAGCCCAACGGTGGTTCGCGATTCTGATGCTTCGGGATAAAACACATGAGCTTTGCCAACTGCCAGATCAAACGTATGTATTTTATCTGGGTGTTTGTGAAGCAGAAAACCCAGATCCGTAGCCGGAACGGTCGTATTAGAAATGGTTAAAATCATAGTATTTCCAGGAAACAGCTTCTGCCAATGTAATTCAATTTAATAACGAAGTGTACTAACCCGGATTATTCATGATGATGACGGCATCTCACTTGTTCTTTGATTCCACAGCGAATTTTTTCTTTTTGCAAATATCAGTAAGTATTCGACGCAAGAAGAAAACCCACTGTGAAATCAAATCTCTACGCAATAGGCTCGCCACATCATGAATAATCCGGGCTAAATCGTAGGCTTATCGATTATAGTTGGTAGTCAGCTGCATTATGTAATGCTTAAACAGAGGCCACCGAACAGTCGTCGGCGACCTCTTCACAATCAGAGCACACGAAAGATCACATTCTAGCCTGTATTATTCATGAGGATTCGGCAGCCAGAGGAAATCTCGCTAAACAGGTCAGCTGATCGCCTGAGAAGCGTGGCCCGCCACGCGCCGAAGGAGATCGGCTGAGATGTGACGCGAGATTTTCTCTGGTGTCGAATAGACACACTGCTAAATCGAAATAATTCGTTTATTGCCTTAATACACTGCATATAAAGACTTAGCGCCTATTTCTCTGGTCGCCTTGTGAATAATGCAGGCTAGATAGTCGCTGCTTTTCTTTTTGTCGCTCTTTTTTCTCTACACTTCTCTTCTTAGCACGCTTACGCCATGGCGCATTGCGTTGATAATCACCTGCCATAATTGAGCCATACGGCAAGACCTTATCAACCACGTCAGCAAGACCAAAGTCATTCATATCACGCATCACGTTGGCGGCGTCTTTGTAAGCACTTGGCAACTCCGAGATATCTGGCGTGCCGCTATAGAATCGAACATCAAGGCCTGCTGTTTCTGCTTTTAATATTTCAGCTTCTGTGCGACCAATCATTCGCCTCTTATGCTGCGTACGACTCATATTACGACCCGCACCGTGTGGTGCAAAGCCACGGTTTGTATCGTTACGTGTGCCCTTAACAAACAACACCGGTTGCGCCATATTTAACGGTACGATTTGTACTTCGCTTGTATCTGGCATGAAGTCGTTGTGAATAGGAGTCGCGCCTTTGGCATGCCAAAAAAGACTACTCCCGTCTGCTTCAACTTCACGGAACACAAAATTATGTTCGTTCCAGAACCGTGTGCTAATTTCACCGTCAACAGCCGTTAGCGTTAGGTCGTGCAAGTTAGTGTGATTTTCCTTTGTCCAATCACGTACCACTTGCAACGCATCCCAATAAGCTCGGCCCTCATCACTATCAAACGGAATCCATGCATTTGCTTTAGCAGTCGAAGGAGACAATTTTTCCCGCCACTGCAATGCGCGCTTCATACCCTCTTTATAAAGGCGTGCACCAAAACCACGCGAACCATGATGTGTTAGCAATACCGTCTGCCCGCTAGACTCAAGCGTACCGATAAACATAAAGTGATTACCATCGCCCTGTGTACCCATATGCGTTCGTGCGATATCTGCAAGCCCCGGATACGGCAATGCCGCAACTGACTCCGCAAGCGAGTCTGACAACGGCAACGCACGTGCAGCCTCACGACCACCGGGTCCGAAGTGCGTTGCTTCATGCGCTGCCTCCATCACTTGTGCCGGAGTCGAGTCATCAAACACTGTTGCCATCAAGGAACAACAAATATCTGCTGAGTGCATACCCGGAATAATCGCATCACGTACAGCCACTACACCACCCACCGGGATAGTACCCACCGACCCTGCTGGACATGCATCAGGCATTACGGCAGCTTCGACAACACATGGAGTACGCAATACCACAGCCATAGTATTGCGCACCGCTTCCAGGTTGGCAGCTTCAACGTCATTACTTGCGGTAATGTTGTACTGACAAGGCGCAGCATTATCTCGCTGCGGTAGTACCGGTGCGGGTTCATACCGCTTTATTAACGCCATTACCTCTGCTTCTGAGTGTGGCTTTGCATTCACTGCACGCAAAATCTCACCCAGTTCCGGACCTTCACTACAGCCCATTGATAGCAACTGCTTTCCTGTGTACTTCAATTGATCTACCACGATCATCTCCTGTTTACTATGGTTGCTTTTGACAACCCAATTTGACGGCTTGTGGCCGAAAATACTGCTTAAACACACGCAAAAAAAAGGCCCGTATAATACGGGCCTCTTCAGTAATTCACTTTCACATTGAACATACTAGACCCACAGACACGCCGCCCTCACTTGATGGAGGCAACTATCTTTTCGCTCATCTCTGAACACTATGGTGGGTAGGAGTTTCATGGCGGGCAAGTATACAGCGTTTATTTTTCCCGTCTAGTTAAAATGTTCAGTTACTGATGTTGATCACACCACCCGCACCACCTATTCTAATTGCGCCACAACCTACATGGCACAACGCAGGGCAGGTAGAATCATAGAATAGAAATGAGTAACTATTCACTGAAAAGCTACCCAGGACTGCAATAGCAGCGAAAAATATTATTCCTCCTGAATAGTTATAGAAATGACCGCACACACCTGGTGACACCCATGAGTACATTACCTGATTTTCGGCTCGAAACTCATTTCTCCAAATGGGAATTCAAGGCACAACACCATATGACCGCCTCAGATGCCGAGAGCATGTCACTGCAACAATTGCTCTCATTCGCCACTACTGATGAGCGGGAAGAGTATGAAAACATGTGGCTTGGCTACACGGAAACTTTTGGTGCGGCTGATGTGCGGGAAGCAATATCAAACACTTTTACCCAGTGCAGTTCAAACGACATTCTTTGTTTTGCGGGAGCAAGCGAAGGAATATTCGCCGCGAACAACGTTATCCTTGATAAAGACAGTCACGCTATTGTTGTGACGCCCAACTATCAATCCCACGAATCACTGCCACTGTCTATATGCAGCGCAACTGGCGTACCACTTGATCATAACGATAACTGGTCTCTTGATATTGATCGTATAGCCGACGCCATCCAACCCAATACACGTCTATTGACAATTAATTTTCCCCATAACCCGACTGGCACCATTCTGCCACTTGATCGTTACGAAGCAATGATTGAACTATGCCGTAAACATGGCATATACATATTGCACGATGAAATTTTCAACGGTCTGGGACCAACCGGCACGAAGCACCTGCCGTTTATTGCCGATGTTTATGAGAGAGGTTTGTCACTGAACGTGATGTCCAAAGCTTATGGCTTACCAGGGTTGAGGGTAGGCTGGATTGCATGCAAGGATCAGGAAGTGATTTCTAAAATGGAACGCCTTAAACACTACTTATCCATTTGCAACTCGGGCCCAAGTGAAAGGCTCACTAAAATCGCACTCTCTCATCGCAATGAATTGCTGGAACGCACTTGCAGAATAGTCGATAAAAACCTACCGAAGTGGGATGCGTTCTTTGCTAATCACTCTGATCTATTCGATTGGCAGCATCCAGATGGCTCCTGCATGGCATTTCCTCGCTACAAAGGCAAAGAAGGGGTAGAAATATTCACCCATGATCTGATCGAGAAAAGCGGCATTTTGCTACTACCCGGATCTATATATCAATCAAAACTGGGCAATACCCCCGACAATCATTTTCGCTTAGGTTTTGGTCGGGAAAATCTGGATGAAGGCTTAGTCGCACTGGAAAATCATCTAAATCTATACAACAACGCTTAAGCGACCTTATCAACAGCCATGACTATCAAAACCAAACGAACTTATCGGGACATCATCCGCTCCGGGTCCAAACGCGTAGCGAACTATTGGCTTGCCACCACTGCGGTTATTACTGAAGCCCGCTGTCCACCACCACGAACCCGGTAAGACCAACCGAGGCTTACCGACAAGACGCCTGACATCCGCCAATGTCATCCCCACCACCAGATGCTCTTCAATTCGTTGCGCGGCAGTAATGCAATCAGGCGCTTCGGTAGAATGGTCAATCTCCGGCTTGACTGAGTTCACAGGTACAATCTCTATTTTATCTGCCGCAGAGAACGTATACGAGCAACCTGCCGAAAGACCTAACATGACAGATAAGCCAATCGTGGTAACTAGAAAAATTGTGGATCGAGGCAATTTCATATTTACTCGCAAGCCAGAGCGGCATTCTTAACTTATATTTTGATGGAGCAGTGTTCAACATTATCACTGCATTTCTGCAAAATTACTAATATATTACTTCGGCTATATTACTTCGACTGACTGTTAATCACATGCCAATGCCAGCAATCTCGCACAAGCAACTGGTGCTGTAAAAATTATAATCGCCTCGTATCTATTGGCACTTATCATTCGCTGTACTATTTATGCCTACCACCTTGTTTATAACCTGACTGATACCAGCGTCTGCTATTGCCTTGTATTATATAGGCACTCTTCGGGCTCGTTCTGTTTCAAAAAGTACCCGATAGCTACACCCTACTCGCGCGCAATTTATCATCGGATCGTCAGAGCTCTTTGTGCATCGGGAACACCTAGCCTGCATTATTCACAAGGCGACCAGTGAAATAGGCGCTAAGTCTTTGTATGCAATGTATTAAGGCGATAAACGAATTATTTCGATTTAGCTGTGTGTCTATTCGACA
>CALGJU010000294.1 GCA_937928685.1 uncultured Granulosicoccaceae bacterium | reverse complement strand
ACTTCGCGAATCAGGTCTTCAACAAAACGCGGGTTTTCATAGGCATGCTCAGTGACATACTTTTCATCAGCCCGTTTTAATTGACTGTATAACTGAGCAGACGCTTGCTCTTCAGCGCTGACAATCAGATCTTCCCACGAGAAACCGGTTGGATCGCGAAGCAATGCGTTGATGGATATCACCGACCGTTGGCTGTGTGCGCCATACTTTGAAATCTCTTTTGAGCAAGGGCACAAAGTGGTCACGGGTATATCGGTGGTAACACGAATCTCTGTGCTGCCATTGGTGTCGGTGTTTGCCTGCAGTGTGATGTTGTAGTCAAGCATGCCGGTTTTTCCGGTCACTGGTGCTTTCTTGTCTATGAAGTACGGGAACTGAATGTTGATGGTGCCGGAGGCGCTTTCAAGACGCGTGAGCATGTCTGTCTGCATCTCATTGATGTTGGCAGCGGTAATTTCAGAGCTTCGATAGTCGTTCACCAACTGGGTGAAGCGAGACATATGCGTGCCTTTAAGATCTTGAGGTAAAAATACAGACATGGCGAACTCAGCAACGCTGTGTTGTGCCTGTGATTTGTCTCTCACGATCACGGGGCTTCGAATTGCCTTGATACCAACACGGGTGATATCGAGCTGGCGTGAATCTTTATAGCCCTGAACATCTGGCATGGCCGTGTTCGAACCGTTTGTTTCGTTCATAGTGATGGTGAAATGTTGGTCCGGCTATGTGCCGAACATCTGTTTGTCTGAGTACCGCCAGATAATCAAAGTAGATGAGTAATGATCTGGGCGATAGTATTTTTTGGTGTTACTGGATATTTATACTGATTTGTCAGGCGAGTTTCTCGCCAACAGCGGCTGAAAACCGGCTGCTGCTGAGAAAGCCATCAATCTGTTGTTGAATTCCGGTCTCATCTAACTGACATTGTTGCAGCAATTCATCGCGCTCGCCATGTTCATCGTAGCAATTTGGCAGGCCGATATTCAGGACTCGATTACCCAAATCAAGGCGATGCAAAGTTTCGTTGATGGCGCTGCCTGCACCACCGGCAATAGTATTTTCTTCTATGGTGACAAGCGATTCGTGGTTGTTAGCGATGTCTTTTATCATCGCTTCATCAAGCGGCACAACAAATCGCATATTGACCACGGTCGCGCCAATTTTTTTCGCGATATTTTTTGCAGGCTCTACCATGCTGCCGAAAGCTAACAGCGCCACACCGCTGCCGGTAGCGACAACGTCTGCTTTACCCCACGGGAGTGCCGTCATTTCAGCCTCAACTGTAACGCCCGGGCCTGTCCCTCGCGGATAACGCACGGCAACCGGTCCTTCGTGTTGCAGTCCGGTGTAGAGCATCTGCCGGCACTCGTTTTCATCAGCCGGTGCCATGACCGCCATATTGGGCAGACAGCGAAGGAAGGCGAAATCATAGCTGCCGGCATGTGTTGGACCATCGGGGCCGACGAGGCCTGCACGATCCACCGCAAACAGAACATTCAGATTTTGCACTGCTACATCGTGCACAATCTGGTCATAGGCGCGTTGCATAAAAGTAGAGTAGATGGCGACGACAGGTTTCATGTCTTCACAAGCAAGGCCTGCAGCTAGCGTGACTGAATGCTGTTCTGCAATGCCAACATCAAAATATCGATCGGGATATTGTTGTTCGAATTCAACCAGGCCGGAACCTTCACGCATGGCAGGCGTAATGCCGACGACCGTGTCATCAGCAGCGGCCATATCGCAAATCCAATTGCCAAATACTTCCGTGTAAGTGGGGCCGCCGCTTTTTTTGCCACTGGAAAATTTCTTGCCGGTGGCGGGATCAAAGGGAGTGACGGCATGTAGTGCCAATGCATCTTCCTCTGCGAATTTATAGCCTTTACCTTTTTGAGTTACTGCGTGCAGTAATAAGGGACCTGGTATCGCATGTAGGTTGCTTAACACCTTGATCAGGTTGGGCAGGTCATGTCCGTCAACCGGACCAAAATATTGAAAGCCCAGTTCTTCGAACATGGTGGCGGGTACTACCATGCCCTTCATGTGTTCTTCTGTTCTTTTAGCAAATTCCATCACGGGTGGAATATGTTTCAGTAATTTTTTTCCACCTTCCCTGGCACCGGAGTAGGTGCGACTGGAAAGGATTCTTGTCAGGTATTTGTTTAATGCGCCAACGTTCGGTGAGATAGACATATCGTTGTCATTCAATATGACCAGCAGATCGGCTTTTTGGTCACCGGCATTGTTTAGCGCCTCAAAGGCCATGCCTGCGGTCAGTGCTCCGTCGCCGATCACGGCAATCGCTTTGCGTTCTTCACCCTTGAGTTTTGCTGCCAGCGCCATGCCCAGCGCTGCACTGATGGATGTGCTTGAATGGCCCACCCCGAAAGTATCGTATTCGCTTTCACTGCGTTTAGGGAAGCCGGCCAGGCCGCCGTGTTTGCGCATGGTGTGCATGCGATCGCGACGACCGGTAAGTATTTTGTGCGGATAGGTCTGATGGCCAACATCCCACACCAGTCGATCATGCGGAGTGTTGAATACATGGTGTAAAGCAACCGTCAGTTCGACGGTGCCAAGGCTCGCGCCCAGATGACCACCGGTTTGCGCGACAGAATTGATCAGGTAGGTGCGAAGCTCTGCGGCGAGCTCGACAAGCTCCTCCGTTGAGAGATTTTTTATATCCTCTGGCTGATGAACTTTACCTAGCAGGGGGTAGTCGTTTGAATTCAGCATTTGTATCTACTGTTAAAGACTGGCTTCTTTATTTTTGTGAAGATCAACTGAGTGCAAAGCTGATCGTGAATTCCATTTGAGTAAGCAATTAATTAACCCGGCAAATGACAGCCGATCCGGGCCAGTCCGACTGCGGCTACGCGGCATTATACCTAAGCTTATAGCATCTAGTGAGAGCGGCTGACGATATAGCGTGCGAGTTCGCGCAGTTCGTCAAATTCTTTGCCGTATCCGTCCAGTGCTGCCAGCGCGCGCTCACGTTGCTGGACCGCATGCTGACGCGCTCCGTCGAGCCCCATTATTGACGGAAAAGTGGGTTTATTTAAAGCAATATCAGCACCTTGGGTCTTTCCGAGTACTTCGGTATCGCCGACAACATCGAGGATATCGTCAACGATTTGAAAGGAGAGCCCCACGGCGTCGCCATAGGTACGTAAATTTTCAATAATTTCTGCATTGGTCACTTTTCCACAGGTTGCGCCAAGAATCACGCTGGCGCGGATGAGAGCACCTGTTTTGCAGCGGTGCATGCTTTCGAGTTGTTGCAGGTTGAGTGATTCGCCGACGGATTGCAGATCAATGGCCTGGCCGGCTGCCATGCCTTCAATGCCGCTGGCACGTCCCAATTCATCCATCATATTGATGATGATGTCGGCACTGAGCCTGTCTCTTAGAGAGATGGCGAGTGTGGTGAAGGCCAGCGCCTGCAGTGCATCTCCGGCGAGAATAGCGGTTGCCTCTCCGTATTTAATGTGACAAGTCGGGTTGCCACGACGTAAATCGTCATCGTCCATAGAGGGCAGGTCATCGTGGACCAGTGAATAGGCGTGCATGAACTCTATGGCACAGGCTGGTACATCGAGTGTGTCGAGATCGGCGCCGCATGCTTTGCCTGTGGCGTACACAAGGGCGGGCCGCACTCGTTTACCGCCGTTGAGCGTGGCATAGTGCATTGCCGCTTCGAGCGTGGTTCCTGTTTGATCTGCGGCAGGCAGATGCGTCAACAGGGCATTATCAACTCTGGCACGATAGTGAGTGAACCGTTGTACGATTGACTCAGTCATGATTCAAAATCCTGCAGCTCGCCGTCTTCACTTGCCCTGTCAGCCATCAGGATTTTGATCTTCTTTTCGGCGTCTGTCAGTGATTGCTGGCAGAACTTGCTGAGCTTCATGCCGCGCTCAAATTGCACCAGCGATTCCTCAAGACTCTGTTCCCCGCCTTCCAGATTTTCAATCAGCGCTTCGAGCTCACCCAGTGCGTCTTCAAACTTGGTGCTCTTTGGAATCGTTGCGGATTTTTTTGTCATATTCTTTGTTCTTTGTTTCTCAGCGCTTTTTCATGCCTTATCGCGTGAGTGATATGGCGTTAGCTCTATAGATGTTCGAGTGCGTCTGTCAGTCTTTTTACTGCAATAACTTCAAGCCCTTTGATCGCTGACCTTGGCTTGTTGGCAAACGGCACAATTGCCCTGGTGATACCGTGCTTCTGTGCTTCAATCAAGCGTTCCTGACCATTGGTGACAGGTCTGACCTCACCTGACAAACCTACCTCTCCAAAAACAGCAAGCTTGTTATCAAGCGTAATGTCCCTGAAAGACGAGACAGCTGCAAGTAGTACGGGAAGGTCGGCTGCGGTCTCTGAAATCCGTACCCCACCGACGATATTAATAAAAACATCCTGATCGTGCATTGTAACACCGGCGTGGCGTTGTAAAACTGCCAGCAGCATGTTGAGTCGGTTTTGTTCAAGGCCTAATGTCACGCGTCTCGGGTGGCTGCCGTGGCTGCTGGTCACCAGCGCCTGAGCTTCCACCAGCAGTGGGCGCGAGCCTTCACGGGTGACCATGATTACTGAGCCGGCTACCGGTTCATCATGGCGGGATAGAAACAGCGCCGATGGATTTTTTACCGGCTTCAGGCCGGTCTCTTCCATGACAAAAACACCGAGCTCATTAACTGCGCCGAAGCGGTTTTTGATGGCGCGAATAACCCGAAAGCGGCTGTTGGTATCACCTTCAAAATACAACACGGTATCGACCATGTGTTCGAGCACCCGGGGCCCGGCCAGTGCGCCCTCTTTAGTGACGTGACCGACCACGAACATCGATATATTACTTTGCTTGGCATAGCGCACTAAATGCGCCGCTGACTCTCGCACTTGCGCGACGGAGCCCGGCGCTGACTGCATGCCATCGGTGTAGACCGTTTGAATTGAATCAATGACCATGATTTGCGGCTTATCAGCTTGTGCATGAGCGGTGATGGTTTCAACGCATGTCTCTGTAAGCAGTCGCAGGTTTTTCGCAGGTAAGCCGAGCCGACGCGCGCGTAATGTCACTTGCTGTAGTGACTCTTCGCCGGTGACATATAGGGTCGGGTATTCTGATGAGATGGCTGCCATGCACTGTAGCAGTAGTGTAGATTTGCCAATGCCCGGGTCGCCGCCGATTAGCGTCACAGAGCCTGGAACCAGGCCGCCGCCTAGGGCTCTGTCGAGCTCGCTTAATCCGCTGCTGAGTCTTGGTTCTTCTTCAAGGCTCACGTCTTCAATTGAGGTGATCACTGACCGGCCGGCATAGCCTTCGAATCTGGCCGTCTTTTTGGGATCTGCGGAGGAGAGCGATTCTTCGAGCGTGTTCCATTCGCCACAGTCAGCGCACTGGCCACTCCATTTTGGAGCGAGCGCGCCGCAGGATCTGCAGCTATAAGTGAGTTTAGTTTTGGCCATAACGGAGCCGCTGGTAAGTATATGGAGTATTGTACCTGTGCGTGGCGTTCATCGCAGCGCGGCCTTACACAACTATTTCCAGCGAGTACGGTTTTGACCTATGAAAAGCATTAATTTAACGGACAAGCTAGCTCAGTTTTCAGATCACTGGGCGCCCAGAACGGTGGCTGATTTTAATGGCCACGATGTCATGGTGGTGAAAGTTAAAGGTGAGTTTAACTGGCATTCCCACGACGATACTGATGACTTTTTCATGGTGTTGTCCGGTCGGCTGACGATTCAGCTCCGTGACGGTGATGTGGTTTTACATCCCGGGGAACTCTACGTGGTTCCGAAAGGGGTAGAGCATTGTCCCTACGCCGAAGAAGAGACGCATTTGTTGCTGATTGAGCCGACTGGCACGCCTAATACCGGTGATCTAGAGACGGCTGCCAAAATAGTTAAATTGTAGTAAGCCATGATTAAGATGAATTTTTTTAAGTGCTGGTTTGCAGTGATAGCGGTGGCAGTGCTGCTTGCTGGCTGCACCAGTAGTGTGGTGCTCGGCAAGGCGTACGATAATTTTGCATCGCATATAACTAAACGATTTAAATCTTATGCCACGTTTGATAAACAACAAAAGGCTCAAATAGAAATCCTTGCGGATGGCTACCATAGTTGGCATAGAACCAAGCAATTACCCATTTATGCAAAGTTACTCAGGCAGATAGTCGCTGATATAGACAGTGATGGACCGCTCGATATTCAAACGACCAAAGGTTGGTGGAGTGCCGCGCGTAATCTCTCTGCAGAAATGCGCCAATGCAATCCGTTTAATGTGTCTGCAGAGCTGTTGGCAGGGCTAAGCGATAAACAGGTTGAGCAGGTGGCAGAGAGACTCCGTACTATTCACGATGAACGAGAAGAAAGGTACCTTGCAGAAAGCGCTGAAGAGCGTATTGAACGACGCGTTGCAGAAATTACCAAATGGGGCAAGCGAGGCGGTGCAAGTTTTAATGCCAAGCAAAAGAAGCTATTGCAGAAAGCATTAGTGAGCCAAATCAGTTTAGGCAGTCAACGATTGCAACTACGACGTGTTTGGCTGGAAGTGTTTATTGCTTTACTGGCAGAGCGAAAGCAGCAAAGCTTCAACAGTGCGGTAACGCAGCACATTGATTCTATGTGGTTATTAACTGCTACCAATTATCCTGAGGAATGGTCTGGTAATGAGCAAATTTGGACAGAATTTTTAATGCACTACATCGATTTACAGACCGATGAGCAGCGTCGGGTCTTCGTTGATAAAGCGCTTAAGACGGCAGTGACTTTTGAAAAGCTTGCAATGAAAGAAGTGTCACCGGCGCCGGTGTGTTATCAAGCGAGTAATGGCTAGCGGTAGTAATGGCTAACGGTGGGCGTGCTATGAGTGCAGCGCGGCACGCATTTTTGCTTCAGTCAGTTCGACGGCGCTATTTTCACGCGGTGCGTAGTTGGCCATCGGTTTGTCAATACGTGCCATCTGAACCACATTGCCGTGTACTTTTGTAACCTCAATGGGCCTGCCATTGATGATGAAGCTTGCGCCGATCTCAGGAATATTCTGCAGGTGTTCAAGCACTAAGCCGTTGAGGGTTTTTGGCCCTTCTGTTGGCAGGTTCCAGCTGAGTTCCCGGTTTAATTCTCTGACCGAAATGCTTCCCTGAACCGTATAAGTTCCATCTTGCATGATCGATATTTCATTCATTCGATCTTGGTGGGTGGGATCAGTTGTGAACTCCCCGACAATCTCTTCGAGAATATCTTCAATGGTGATCAGGCCTTGAATGTCCCCGTATTCGTCTACTACCAGGCCAATGCGTTTTTTCTCTTTCTGAAAGTTAAGTAATTGCAGCGTGACCGGTGTGCCTTCAGGAATGAAATAGGCATCACGTACGTTGCTTTCAAAATAGGCTTGAGTCAGCTCTTGCCCTTTTAGGAAATTCAACATGCGACGTAAATAGACAAAGCCTTCTACGTTGTCTAAATCTTCGCGGTAAACGGGTAGTCTGCTGTGGCCAGCCTCCCCCAGTTTGGCAACAGTCTCGTGCCATGGTCGATTTAAATCGACGCCTTCAATTTCATGTCGCGGCACCATGATTTCATCCACGGTGGCCTTTTCGAGATCCAGTATGTTGAGTAATAATTTCTGGTGTCTTTCAGGGATCATGTCGCCTGTTTGTGTAACTACCGTTCTCAGTTCGTCGCTGTTGAGTCGATCGTTGTCCTTGAGGTCAATCTGGTGTACACCGAATACGGACAACATGTTGTTCACGATGCTGTTAATAACGTACACCACCGGCCAGGTGGCGGCCAACAGCGGGGTGTAGATGTGTGAGGCAAGGAAGGCCAGTTTTTCGGGCCGCAATGTGGCCAGCGTTTTTGGCAGAACTTCGGCAAATATTAATATCACCAGGGTGAGGGCGCCGGTGACGATGGCGAGGCCTTTGTCACCCCACAGTTGAAGGGCGAGAACAGTGGCAATCGCAGAGGCAAGAATATTGACAAAGTTATTGCCGAGTAGAATTAAACCAATAAGTCTGTCTGGTTTGTCTAGTAAGGCCGCCGCTTTGATCGCACCGCTATGGCCGTTCTTGGCCAGATTCCTGAGCCGGTAACGGTTCAGAGTCATCAAGGCGGTTTCCGAGCCTGAGAAAAATCCGGACAGCATGATCAGCACTATTAGGGTGATCACAGCGGCGCCGGTTGGCAATTCGTTCAATTAACGTGTAAATCCATGCCTGGAGGGGAGTGGTATAAGTATAGCGTCGTTATTCGTGTGTCAAGCTAAGGCCGCCACGATCGCAAAGATACTGCATGCAATTCTATGAAGCTTTAGGAGGATAAAACCAACTCTTTGACGAACTTACTGCCAAAATAGCCCAATAACAGCGCGATATACGCACCTAACGTCATTCCGGCCGCTTTTTGTCCGCGCCATCCAAAGCGGTAGTGGCCGACAAGCAGAATCGCCATCAGCAGCAACGCCACCAGGGACAGTATTGTTTTGTGCACCAGTCTCTGGGCAAATAAGTCATCTAAAAAAACGAATCCGGTGATGAGCGCCAAAGACAGTACGGCAAAGCTTGCGATGAGGAGTTGCGAAAGCACCTGTTCCATGAGCATGAGTGAAGGCAGGGCGCGTAAAAATCCACCCGGTCGGTGATCGTGCAAGCGTTTATCCTGCAGCGCGACCAATATCGACTGTACTGCCGCCATAGTGAGCAAGGCGTAGGCGATCACCGAGAAAAGCACATGCCATTGCAGATAGGGCTCGACCGCCAGCGCTTGTTGATCTGCAAACACCAGTGCCAGTGCCAACGCCACGGCGGAGATCGGGAAAACGATCAAGCCGAGCGTTAAGACAGGACGCCCAGCGCTCATGATTAACAACAAAACTACGGTTATCCAGGCGGTGACAGAAAGTGAGCTGAAAAACGAGAGATTCAGTGATCCGGCCACTATTGCCGTATTGTAAAGGGCAAGTGCATGTAGCAATGCTGCCAACACTGTGACCGCGCCAATGAGCCGTCTACTTTTGTAGTCTGTATCTTTTTGAGCGGCTCCCGCTTCACCTCGCTCCCTGGTCACTGATCGCCATAACAGTCCGGCGCTGAGTAAATACAACGCTAAGGCGGCGATTCCGGGTAAATATTCGTTCGAAATGGTGGACTCCATGCCCGTGATTCTACCTTTGCTTAGGGTCTTTGGGGATGAATAGTTGGGTAGACAGCTGTTGTGGGAAAATAATTGGTGGTAAGACCATTACCGGAGTGGCTTGCATGAATTACAATTGGACCTACGTTTAGAACAAATGCCGCGCAAGTTGCACCAGCGCTTGAGAATTAACCATGTTTGAAAAAAGCCATGTTTGAAAATTTAAGTGAAAGACTCGGGCGCACAGTCAAAAACCTGCGCGGTCAGGGTCGTCTGACAGAGCAGAACGTCAAGGATGCCCTGCGCGAAGTTCGCATGGCGCTGCTTGAGGCTGATGTGGCCTTACCGGTGGTGAAGCAATTTATCGCGTCTGTTCAGGTGAAGGCGCTTGGGCAGGAAGTGCTGGGCAGTTTGTCGCCAGGCCAGTCATTGATCAAAGTGGTGAATGATGAGCTGGTGCAGATCATGGGCGAGGAGTCTGAGAATCTGAACCTGTCGACCAAGCCACCTGCTGTGGTGTTGATGGCGGGTTTGCAGGGTTCTGGTAAAACCACCACCACCGGTAAGCTTGCTTTACGACTGAAAGACAAAGAAAAGCGCAAAGTCATGGTGGTGAGCTGTGATGTTTACCGCCCGGCGGCCATTGCGCAGCTGCAAAAGCTGGCAGGCGATGTGGGTGTTGAGTTTTTTGCCAGCGAGCCTGATCAAAAGCCGGTCGATATCGCCAACGCTGCACTTGAGCATGCAAAAAAGCAGTTTATTGATGTACTGATCGTGGATACCGCTGGTCGACTTGCCATTGATGAGGCAATGATGAGCGAGATCAAAGAGCTTAATCAGGTGCTGTCACCGGTTGAAACGTTGTTTGTAGTCGACAGCATGACGGGCCAGGATGCCGCGACCACAGCACAAGCTTTTGGTGAGGCACTGCCGTTAACCGGCGTGATCTTAACCAAAACAGATGGTGATGCTCGTGGTGGTGCGGCGCTTTCAGTCAGGGTGATTACCGGCAAACCGATCAAGTTCATCGGCGCCGGTGAGAAGATGGCGGCGCTCGAGGCCTTTCACCCGGATCGGGTGGCGTCTCGCATACTCGGTATGGGCGATGTGGTGAGCCTTGTCGAGGAAGTGCATGAAAAAGTAGATCACGACAAGGCCGAAAAGCTTGCCCGCAAAATGCAGAAGGGCAAAAACTTCGACATGGTCGATCTCAGGGATCAGATGGAGCAGATGCAAAGCATGGGCGGTATGGCTTCATTGATAGATAAGCTACCCGGTGCGGCGAATTTGCCGGACGCGGTAAAGAATCAGGCCAATGACACAGAGGTCAAGCGCACCATTGCCATTATCAATTCAATGACTCCTCAGGAGCGCAAGTTTCCAGCGGTGATCAAGGGCTCTCGCAAAAAGCGTATAGCGCAGGGATCGGGGGTTCAAATTCAGGATGTTAACCGTCTGATGAAGCAGCATTTGCAGATGAGCAAAATGATGAAGAAGATGGCCAAGGGCGGAATGAAGAAAATGCTCCGCGGTATGAAGGGGCAGATGCCGCCCGGCATGGGAATGTAGCGTGGTCTTCTGGTATTCCCTCGAAGGGCGGAATAATTGTCTATCGATAGAATTCCAGGCCATTCTCAATGGCACTCACATAGGAACAGGTCGAGATTGATTGAAATTATCCTTCCGGGGGCTTCAAATCCGCGGGATTTGTTGTATAGTTAGCGGTTTCCCCGAGTCAGGATGCTATCTGCAGCCTGAAACAACCTCGACGTGTCCGTCGAGATGCACTGGATTTTTAGTTAAATGGTTACTATTCGACTGTCGCGCGGTGGCGCAAAAAAGAAGCCGTTCTACCAGATTGTAGTGACTGACAGCCGTAACCGGCGT
>CALGJU010000293.1 GCA_937928685.1 uncultured Granulosicoccaceae bacterium | reverse complement strand
TCTTCGCACCGTCACCTACCACAACACCAGCGATAATCCGTCAACTGTAAATCGTACTGTCTCTTTCATTGTGAACGACGGCGATGACAATAGCATCCCATCATCACGCAACATTGTGTTTACCGCTATCAGTGATGCGCCAGCACTGACTAACATGGAAACTGCTCCTGCCGCCTATACAGAGAACGAAGCGCCTATTGAGATTACCAGCAATCTTGCAGTGGGCGATGTCGACGATACCAACATCGAATCAGCTACCGTTTCAATCTCTGGTAACTTTGCCACGGAGGAAGACTTTCTCACTTTCGCCGATCAGCTTGGCATTACCGGTATCTATGATGATATCAACGGAATATTGAGTCTGACCGGACCTGCTACTTTGGCAGATTACGAAACAGCTCTTCGTTCAGTCACCTATCACAACACCAGTGACAATCCGTCTACTTCGATCCGTACTATCTCGTACCTTGTGAACGACGGCAATGACAGTAGCATTCCAGCCTCTCGCGACATTGTGCTTACTCCTGTCAATGATGTCCCGATACTAACAAACATCGAAGTTGCTCCAGCCTCCTATTCCGAGAATGGAGCCTCTATTGAAATCACAGGCAACCTCAACGTAGATGATGTCGACGACACCAACATCGAATCTGCAACCGTTTCGATCTCTGGCAACTTTACTACCGGTGAAGACATTCTCACTTTCGCTGATCAGCTTGGCATTACCGGTATCTATGATGATATTAACGGGATATTGAGTCTGACCGGACCTGCTACTCTGGCAGATTACGAAACAGCGCTTCGTTCGGTCACCTATCACACCACCAGTGACAGCCCATCTATTTCAAATCGCACAGTCTCTTTCGTTCTGAACGACGGCAATGACACTAGCAACCTGGTATCCCGCGATGTAGTTCTCACCGCAATTAACGATTCGCCAGAATTGGCAGCAACAGAGATTACGCCAACGCCGTATAGCGAAAACGATATGCCTGTCGTAGTCAACGGCAACCTAACAATCAGCGATATTGACAGCACCCATATTGCATCCGCGATAGTTTCCATCACGGGTAATTTTGCGTTAGGTGAAGATGTGTTGGCGTTCGACGATCAACTTGGCATTATTGGTAATTTCAACCCCGCTTCCGGTACATTGACACTCGTGGGCGCAGCAACCCTGGCGGACTACGAATCTGCTCTTCTCACGGTCACCTATTACAATACCAGCGACAACCCGTCTACTCTTACTCGTACAGTCTCCTTCGCAGTTAGCGACGGGGAAGATACCAGTAACCTGGTGTCTCAAAACGTTGCTTTCACGGCTGTCAATGACCCACCCGCGTTGTTCTCTACTGAACTTTCTCCCGCGCTGTATACAGAGAACGGTGTACCCGTTGGAATCACCTCAAATCTGACCTTGAGCGATGTCGATGACATCAATATAGAGTCGGCGACAATCTCTATCAATGGAAACCTGGCTCCTGGTGAAGATATACTTTCTTTTATTGGTCAGCCCGGTCTAAGCGCTAGCTATGACCGGTTAAGCGGTACACTAACACTGACAGGAACTGCGTCTTTGTCAGAGTACGAAACTGCTGTTCGCTCGATTACCTATCACAACACCAGCGATAACCCGTCAACATTACATCGTAGCGTGTCAATCTGGTTCAATGACGGTGACAGCAACAGTAATCTTGTATCTCGAGACATTGTGCTTACAGCAGTCAACGATACCCCGGTACTCTCCTCTATCGAAACAGTACCGTTATCTTATACAGAAAATGGCACACCTATTAGTATCACCGGCACTCTCGATGTGCTCGACATAGATGATACGAATATAGAATCGGCGGCTATTGCTATCACACACAATTTCGCGTCAGGCGAAGATATGTTGGCATTCTCCGGCCAACCCCAGATAAACGGAACATACGATGCCACGACCGGAATATTGACTTTGACAGGTTCTGCATCACCGCTCGACTATGCAACAGCTATTCAATCGGTTACCTATCACAATCACAGCGACAATCCGTCCAGCCTGAATCGCACTGTTACTGTGGTGGTAAACGACGGCGATGCTGACAGCAACCAGATTTCCCGCGATATTGTCTTCACAACAGTCAATGATTCACCGATGCTGTCAGACATTGAGATGACACCTGCACTCTATTTCGAGAATGGCGCCGCCGTTAGCATCACCCATAACCTTGCTATTAACGATATCGATAACCAGGTAATTGAATCGGCTGCAGTGTCTATCACTGGAAATTTCACACCCGGGGAAGACGAACTTATATTTAGCAATCAAACTGGAATTACCGGGTACTACGATAATATCACCGGTCAATTAACCCTGAGTGGCTCTGCCACTTTGGCAGACTATCAGCGGGCGTTTCGAAGCGTCACCTATGCGAATAGCAGCGAACATCCCAATCCGTTGTTACGTCAAATAACCTTTACGGTAAATGACGGCGATACGGAAAGTAACGCGCTGACCAGGGATATTGAGATCATACAACTGAACGATGCACCTGTCGCAGCCTCTGTGGAACCGACCGCTCTGCTCTACTACGAAAATCTCGGTCCGGTACCGGTCAGCACAACAATTACACTCAGCGACATTGATAGCACCACTTTGTTGTCTGCCAGCGTGCAGATCACCGCTAACTATCAACCAGCTGAAGATTTACTGGCTTACACCGGTAGCAGCGCTAATATCTCAGCACAGTGGGACGCTACCTTGGGGACACTCACACTCAATGGCAGTGATACTGTAGCGGCCTATCAGGCAGCGTTGCGCTCGGTGCAGTATGACAACAGTAGTGATGATCCATCGCCGAATATTCGCACGCTTGTGGTTCGTGTTCATGATGGCGAGCAGTATTCAAACTCAATCATCCGAACCATTACAGTAGAAGGAGTCAATGACGCCCCTACAGGTTCGGATACCACACTAACCATTTTGGAAGACACTGACTACACACTGACGCGTAGTGATTTCGGATTCTTTGATGCCCTGGACAGCAACGCGTTCTCTGCCGTTACCATCAGCCAATTACCTGATAACGGTGTGTTAACGGCTAATGGCGTGCCCGTCAGTTCAGAACAAGTGGTTACTATCGGGGACATTGACGCTGGTCTGCTGGTATTTTCACCACAGCCGGATAGTAACGCCATCGCTTATGACCGTGTGGGCTTTCAAGTCCAGGACGACGGCGGCTCACAACACGGTGGAAAATTCATAGATTCACAACAAAGGTTCATCACATTTAACGTCAGCAATGTTAATGATGCGCCGTCCGGCGAAAACAGGACGGTAACAATGCCTGAAGATACCGATTACGTTTTCAGCAGCGCTGATTTTCAGTTCACTGATCCCCGGGATAATGACTCCTTTAAAAGCATTGTTGTCAGCTCACTTCCCACTATTGGTGTATTAACAAACAACGGCGAAACTTTAAGCATTGGTAGTGTCATCAATGTATCGGACATCAACAGCGGGCTTCTTGTCTATACCCCACCGTCCAACGGTACAGGTCAGGCTTATAACAACTTCGGGTTTACAGTTCAAGATACAGGCGGCACTGCCAACGCAGGTGAAGATACAGATTTAATCGAAAAAATTATCAGCTTCGATTTGTCCGGTGTGA
The DNA here is from genome assembly GCA_937928685.1 of uncultured Granulosicoccaceae bacterium. GTDB lineage: Bacteria > Pseudomonadota > Gammaproteobacteria > Granulosicoccales > Granulosicoccaceae. The sequence continues at coordinate 11,004 of CALGJU010000293.1, read as the reverse complement.
ATGACTCGCCGCTATTGATAACAGAGCACACAACGGTGGACGAAGGCAGCGAAAATGTATTGACCACTGCTGTTCTCACTGCCAAGGATGTCGATGACTTACTCGCCACCGACCTTACCTTCAGCCTACAAAGCGTACCATTACATGGCTTCTTGAGTTTGAATGGAAGTGACCTTGCAGCGGGAGATACGTTCACGCTCGAACACATAGCGAAAGATCAACTGCTCTACAGACACGATGGCTCAGAGACCAGCAGTGATTTTTTTGATGTGTCGGTGCAAGATGGTGGAGAGGATGGCTCTATTCCCTCCTCTGGACGATTCTCACTCACTATTGCCGAGATCATTGATACGGCCCCCGAGCTAAAGGACGATCAACTTAATTTGCAGTTCGGTCAAGCATTTGATTCCCTTAACGGTGATCTGCTTGCCTCTGGTTACAGCGAGTTGAGTATGGCTGAGCTTCTGTCAAATACGGTACTTCTTGTAGAGATAGAAGATCATCCACGAAACGGAACAGTGGAGCTTAATCCTGACGGTAGTTTCAGCTATATGCACGATGGCTCTACCGTATTGCATGATTCGTTCACCTACCGGGTAACCAATGAAGATGGCGTCTACACAATTGCACAAGTAGAAATCACCATCGAACTACCGATTGCTTCGGCCTTTACTTCACCGCTTGACGCACCAGTAGCGACTCAGAGCGAGCCGGAACCCGAGGAAGACATCCAAGATACCCCTGTGGAGGTTGTGGAATTAGAATTCCCTGAGTTGGAATATTTTTCGATAGCACCACAGACAGACCATAGCAGTTCAAATATCGAAGATCTCGAAGTATTTACTGACATTAATATCAGCTTGAAGGAACCCAGGGTGGTATTGCTGAACTCTCTTGAAGAACTGGATGTTAAACAGCACATCAAGATCAAAAGCGCGACTCTGTACAACGATTCAGTTGCACTCAGCAATGCTGGATTCGAAGTATTTCTGGACATACAAACAAAGCACATGAATGACATCACATCCAACAGTTATTTCCTTGAAGGATTATCAAGAATTGACACCGATCTGCAGCAATCAAGTGAGCAGAATTTGAGAAGGTACCAGATAGCCCTTGATACCAGCCTGGGTGTATCAATAAGTGCCAGTGCCGGCGTGGTAGCGTGGCTCTTGCGAGGCGGTGCCTTATTCGCAAGCGCTATGGCATCTACCCCTCTGTGGAGCAGCATTGATCCCATTAAAGTTCAATCCGGCCTTAAAAACAAAGAAGACGAAATAAGCGCAGATGATGAGCTCGAAGGGTATTTCCAGGAACAGGCCGCGTCCAAATAGTACAAGGCTTAACGTTGCGAACGAGTCACCTGAAACACGTTAATTGCAATGTTAACGATCACCAGCCTTCTTTATAAAAAACATAAAATAACTAGCTGCACTACCCGATAGACACATCGCTAAACAAACGAAACCGTGATGGATCAAATATAGCGACAGAGAGCTCCATTAATAAATCATCCTCCACATAGAGCGCCGCATCAATCTGCAGCACAGGCGCCGCCGTTTCAATGCCCATGATTTCAGCATCCTGCTCTGGGCAGGGAATCGCTGTAGTGGTTTGCGTTACACGGTTCACCGAGATATCAAAGTGCCGCTCAATGGCCTGGAATACGGAAGCATTGGTTGACTTCAACACCGGCTCAATACCCGCAAAACGAGCTGGAACATAAACCCGATTTGTGCCAAATGGTTTACTTTCATCAGCCATAGTTCGAGAACCGGAAACTTCCAGCCAGTGGTCAGTTTCACTATGGTGTGCTTGTAATATCGCTACATCGTCAACGTGTACGGTTGAAATGCTTTCTACGTGAAACCCGGTATTGTGACCGATGCTCAGCAGTTCATTAATACTGGACGTAGCCATATTGAATTTCGGCTGAGGTTTTGCCGCTATGATTTCTGTGCCAGCTCGCTTACGCCGACGCAACACACCGCTTGACTCCAACTCGGTGAATGCCAGTCGAACTGTTGAACGGCTGACCCCCAATTCGTTCGCAAACTCTGACTCCGGTGGCAGGCGATCACCGACTTTACGTTGACCGCTGGAAATTTGTTCCAGTATTTGCTCGGAGACCTGTTGATACAATGCCCTCATGACAGCGTTCTCATTGCAGTTATTCTCATTGCAGCGTTCTTATGACAGCGTTCTTGGCAACCAAAGCGCCAGATCCGGAAAAATCGCAAGCAGCAGTGCAAATGCTAAAAGAATAAAAAAGAAGGGCAAGGCAGCTTTTGCAATTGTGCTGATACTCTCACCCGTCTGAGACTGGATCACAAACAAATTAAAACCTATCGGTGGCGTTATTTGACTGATCTCAACCGCCACCACCACAAAGATGCCAAACCAAACGGGATCATAGCCGGCAGCGGTTATCAACGGTAAAGTGATTGGCAGCGTCATGACAATAATCGACGTACCGTCAAGGAACATTCCAAGTACCGCGTAGAAAACCAGCAGCACAACGATCAGTGCAAACGGTGACAACTGCCAACCGGCAATCAATGTCGCTACCGCTTTCGGAATACCAAGAAACCCGAAAGATGCATTGAGCAAAGCCGCACCGATAATAATCAACCCGATCATGGCTGAGGTTCGCACAGCACGTCTGCCCGCGCGCATCAGGGCAGCCATACTGAATCGCCCCATTACGATTGCCATGAGCACCGCCCCCATCACACCCATTGCCGCCAGCTCACTAACACTTGCCAACCCCAGGTACAAAGACCCCATGATGCCAACGATTAACAGAGCAATAGGACCAATGTCCTTGAGTGAGTTTACTCGCTCCTGCCAGCCCGGCCGGGCAACTACCGGTTGGGTGCCGCTTAGCGTTTGCTGTACAGCGATATACAGCATGTAGAAAAAAGCCAGTGACAGCCCTGGTATCACACCCGCAACAAACAGCTCCAATACAGACTGCTCGGCAATGACTCCGTAGATGATCATGATGATAGAAGGTGGAATGAGAAAACCCAACGTTCCGGCACCTGCGAGCGAGCCCATGGCTAGCTTGCGGTCGTAACCACGCGCCTGCAGTTCAGGCAAACTGACCTTTCCTACAATGGCGGTTGTTGCAGCAGATGAGCCTGACACAGCAGCAAATAATGTAGAACCCACCACGTTAACGTGCAGCAGTCCGCCGGGAAGCCTACCGAGCCAGGGTGATAACCCACTGAACAGCGAACGCCCGAGCCCAGCAGTGACCAATACCTCACTCATCAAAATAAAAAGCGGCAGTGATAAAAGCGGCTTGGGAATCAATGCGCCCCAAACAAGCCCACTGGCGAAAACGTCCATAGGGATATTTGGTTTAAATATCGAGAGTAATATAAACCCCGTAGCAAACAATGACAGGCCAATCCATACCGAACCGGCCAGCAATGCGGTAAACAGCAATACAGTCACTATGGTGATATCAAGCATCGCGTACTTCGGCGTCCAGTTGCGGCCACTCATAAGGCACTTTTTTATAGCGACGGTATAGACGCGCCGCGCAATCAAGCCACAGCTGCGCAAAACCCCATAACACTAATAACTGAGGAATCCACAAAGGTGTTTTGGTCACCGTTGTTGCCAGAATGTTGCGTTCAAAAGAACGACCGACTTTCTCCCACATGGCCCAGAAGATCAGTGAAACAATGCAAAGCGCTACCAGACTCGCCACAATATCCATCCATCTGGCAACCGGCAACGGCAGGTGATCACTGACTGCTCCGATACGCACATGAACACCGGTGCGAATGGCAGGGCCGGATGCCAAAGCAAAAATTGCTGCCATGGCATACTGACTGTATTCCCACGAAAAAGAAAAACTGACTGCCTGTGATCTTGCAAACACTTCAGCAAGCATTAAACCGCAGTAACCGAAGATCAACAGCACTGCCACGGTTTCCGAAAAGCGTGACAGCCGGTCAATCAGCGATAGAACACGAGTCATACATATGCCTTGCGCTGTAGTTCAAACACCATACTTGCTAAAGCAGTTGCAATAATGATCACACTCGAGCGCTACTTTCCGACTTTGGCGGTGTAGGCTTCAACCAGCGCTTTGGCATCTGGCACATCGGCATAAAATGCCTCCCACATTGCTTTCCCTGCCTCGGCCATTTTCGCATTCAAGCTATCATCAGCGTTTGACACGGTCATACCGTTCTCTTCAAGTACTTTAGTTTTTGAACTATCTTCTTCAGCAGATACTGCCCAGAATTCAGCTTCCATCTCATTGGCAAGCTTCTCGATAATGCCGCGTTCATCATCACTCAGGGCATTCCATGCATCAAGGTTTACAGTCACTGCATCGGGCGATGTAGACCAATTCAACGGATTAAAATGACCGGTAAATTGATACAACTTGGAATTGACGCCAGTTGACGTTGAAGTCGCCGCACCATCTACAGTACCTGCAGCAACCGCGGCGGCCAATTCACCAAACGGCAGTTCAACGGGCGCTGCACCCAGCTTGTTTAAAAATTCAAACGATGTGGCGTTAAAAGCTCTAATGCGCAGACCTTTTATATCGTCGGCACTCGCCACTTTGTCTTTGGTGTAAATGCCTGGCGACGGCCATGGAACGTAGTACAAGGCTTTTTGATTATGTGATGCAAAAATCTCATCGTACTTCGGGCCGGCAACCTCTAGCCAGGTTTTCATTTCGTCCTGACCTTGAATCAGGTACGGCAGGGTATCTACGCCAAGAAACGGTGCTTCTCCTGCTTGTAGAAACAACAGCATATCTGCCATTTGCACAATGCCGTTTTCAACCGCTGAGAGTTTTTCAGTAATTTTAACACCGACTTCGCCTGACAAATGCACAGTGATATCCACCGAACCGTCAGTTGACTCTCGCACCGCATCAGCAAACTTTATAGCACTTTGTGCGTGAAAGTTTTTCGCACCCCATGCCGTGCTTAAATCCCACTTTGTTTCAGCATGGACCGACGTGCTTCCAATACACAGGGCGGCCGCAACCGCGATAACTGAGTTCATTATATTCATTGCCCTATTCCTCTTTATGTAAATCATCAGGTTTGTCGTCATCAAGGTGATAGATATGTGTGGCCGCCTCGGCAGAGACCAGACCGTGCGCCAGATCGAGTTCAACTTTCAATCTGTCACGCTGGATGGGATCACCAAACCCACCACCCCCCGGCGTTTGTAAAATAAGTGTTTCACCCGCCGGAATACTGTGAATGCCCTTATGGTTAATGTCTGTACCGTTTGAAAGGAACACCTTACCTGCCGCCCCTCTGTGGCCACCATGCCTACCGGCAGGCCCTTCGTTTAAACGCTCAAATGCAGCTGCTGACAGAGTGAGTTCCGCACCGGTTCGCGACCCTACTTCAAGGCGCTGTGAGAGACCACCTCGGAACCTGCCTGCACCACCGGAATCAGCTATAAACTCTTTGGAGTGATAGATCAACGGCGCTGCAACTTCTGCTGACTCGACCGGTACTGCACCGACCCCTGAAGGAAAAGCCGTTGTCGATAGACCGTCTGCCGACGGGCGTGCGCCCATGCCGCCAAGCACAACATTTAAAGAAGTAAACGGTTGCTCGCCTGACCCTGATAGCGACAGTGTCCACAAAGCTCCCGCGCTTTCAGCCATCACCCTGCCAGGTAAAGCTTGTTCCAGGCACCCGAACATGAGATCCGGTAGCGCCTGCCCAATAACGTGCCGCGCTGACACTGCAGCCGGACGCTCTGCACTCACCACAAGTCCCGCTGGTGCGGTCACACGTATAGCATGCAGTGAGGCCTGATTGTTCGGCACCTGTGGCGTTAATAAAGCACGGATACCAAAAGCCGCATATGCCGCAGTGTAATTTAATGGACAATTGATGCCCCGATTGATCGCAGGAGACGACCCGCTTAGATCGACATCAATGTGTTCATCACTGATGGTCATGCGCGCGCATAATTTTATCGGGCTATCATAACCATCCAGTAGTAGCTCACTGTGATAAACGCCATTGGGTGCTAACAGCAGTGCCGCTTTTGTGCCCTGCGCTGATCGTTCGAATATAAATTCGGACAACTCCTGCAAATCACAGAGCGCATATTCGTGCATTAAATCAACTAACCTTTTAGCTCCCGTGTCGTTGCAACTGAGCAGAGAAAGAATATCTCCACGCGCTTCATGCGGTACTCGAGAGTTCGTCGTTACGATACGCAACAGGTCTTCATTGATGACACCTTGTTTGCGAAGGTGCATTACCGGAATAGTTACGCCCTCCTCAAAAACGCTGCGACCCTCGGCCGACCAGCCCAAACCGCCAACATCAACCACGTGGCTTGTTGAAGCCAGATACGCCACTATTGTTTCGTTGTTAAACACCGGGGTCACCACGACAAAATCAAATACATGCCCGGCTCCCAGCCAGGGATCGTTAGTGACCAGCACATCACCGGGCAGTAAAGTAGAAGCCGGTACCACATTCAACATGGCGTTGACTGAAGCAGCCATCGTATTAACATGGCCCGGTGTGCCGGTAATGGCCTGAGCGAGCATTTCACCTTCGGCATTAAACACACCAGCGGACAAATCCCCCGCTTCACGCACAATGGCTCCGAACGCCGCTCGCATCAACGCGTTAGCCTGCTCTTCACAAACGGATATCAGGCGATTCCATAATACATTTTTAGCGACGTAGTCCAACACACTCGTACGGCTTGAATTAACTGGTGCCACTGTATTCACAATGAGCGCCTCTCGAGTATCAAATGACCTTGTTCAACACACTGAACGCACCACCCATCCGGAAGCAGTGTTGTGGTTTGCGATTCAGTGACCACCAGCGGACCCGCCAGCGTTTCGCCAGTCAGCATCGAACGGGGAACGACCGATGATTGTTGAAACGACTTCGTCTGTTGATCGTATACGTCACGGGTTAACGCAGGTGCAGTCGCGTGAGCTTCGGTAGTGACATGGCTCTGGGTTAATACCCCTGTTGATTCCGACGAATCGGGTGTTAACGAGTTACCGCGAACTTCTCTTGCCGCGACACTGAGTGATACCAGCTCAATCTCTATATCCTCTAATGAAAACCCTGACATCACATGATATTGATCGATAAATTGGCATTGTGCATTGAGCAGCGCTGTGTGCAAATCAGTATCGCTGGGTAAAGGAATACGCAACTCCAGACCTTGGCCCTTATAGCGCATTTCAGCGACCACCTCAGTTGATATATTCGATAATTCAACCGCCTGTGAAACAATATTGCGCACCTCGGTCAAGGCGTGTTGTAAACGATTATCGAGCGCTGCATAGTCAATCGACGCTATCGTTTCAATAACGGATAACGCGGTTTCGAATGCTATCGGGGATCGTAAAAAGCCCACGGCTGATCCCACACCGGCGTGTGCGGGTACGATAATACGATTAATGCCGAGCTTTTCAGCGATACGAGTGGCGTGAATACCACCACCGCCGCCCGATACCAGCAAGTCGAAGCTCGACACATCAAGACCGAGTTCTATGCCATGAACACGCGCCGCGTTTGCCATGGCTTCATTGGCTAACTCAATGACCCCTGCGGCGGCCTCTGTCACAGTGTCAAAATCGAGTACCGTCTGGATGTCATTTTGTAACGCATCTGCCGACAGTTGCGGTTCCAGGGTAATCATTCCTTCAGCGAAACCGTCAGCAACAATGCCGCCGGTAACAATATGCGCGTCAGTCACCGTGGGATGTTTACCGCCCTGGTTGTAGCACGCAGGTCCGGGTGACGAGCCCGCACTTTGCGGCCCTGTTTTCAACCGACCCAGGCTATCCACGCTGGCGATCGATCCACCGCCCGCACCCAGTTCTACCAATTCAACTGTCGGAACTTTTACCGGCAGGCCACTGCCTTTCACATCACGCCATGAGCGTGCAACTTCAAAGTCACGGGAAGTTTGTGGCTTACCGTTCTGAATGAAACATATTTTAGCGGTGGTGCCACCTATATCTAACGCCAGTGTTTTATTAGATTGCAGTTCTCTGGCAACGTGAGCACCTAAAGCCACTCCCCCTGCGGGGCCACCCTCGATTAATCGAATCGGGAAACGTTTGGCTTGTTCGAGCGTGGTCAACGCACCATCAGATAACATCATCAGGAACGAACCGTGAAACCCACGTTGCTTGAGTTCTGATTCCAAACGACCGAGATAACTTGCCATCAACGGGCGCACGTAGGCATTGGCACAGACTGTAGAGAAGCGCTCGAACTCACGAATTTCACCTGCCACTTCTGCACTTTGGCAAATCGTTACTCTACTGCCCAGCTTATCGCGTATTCGAGACGCGACATATTGCTCATTGGCGCTATTGCGATACGCGTGTAAAAAACCTATCGCCACTGCTTCAATATTGTGTTGTGAGAGCTGTTCGCATAGAGAATCAATTTCAGCGTCATCAGGGTGCGTCATGATGCTGCCATCTGCCAGTGTACGCTCTTGAACGCCAATGCGTAACGGCCGCGGTATCAACGGTTCCGGCAACTCAATATTCAGTTCGTATTGATCAAACCGTTTTTCATTGCGCATCTCCAACACATCCCGAAACCCGGCGGTTGTAATAAATGCTGTCTTTGCACCGCGACGCTCTATTAATGCATTGGTTGCCAGTGTCGTCCCGTGAACGACGCTGTCTACTTCACTCACGTTAGCCGACAGGCGCTCCAGCAGGATGGTCATTCCCGCCAACGCCGCGGTTTCCGGCGCGTCTGCACTGGTCAGAACTTTGATAGACGACAAACTGCCCGCAGCCTCCGCCACTATGTCGGTGAAGGTACCTCCGATATCGATTGCGAGCCTCAACATAGACGTAAAGTACGTACTTAATACAAAAGTGTCAACAATAGATTTGGCGACCATGACGACGTGTGTTTGCGCAAGGTCCTCCTTCTGACGACTTGTTTCAGGAGCTTTATCGGGACAGTCAACTCTTGATTCTAAAAAATCAGTGCTAATGCAAAATCAGCCACCACCCGAAACCCAGTAGATGTGTATTTCTGTAATTTCCCCGTCTGAAACGCAGTTTTAAAAAGTTAACCGACCCTTTTTCGTAGGCCGATCAAAAAAACACAGATTAAAACGGTACACATGAATTAATTGATGGGGATTACAACGATTAAAGAACGACCTTGCTCGTGGCTGACTCACTAGTGTACTGGAACAAATAGATTGCACATATGAGTCGGCATTTGGCTTGCCACAGCGTTGAAGCTCTTGAAAAGAGAATAAAAGCTCTTGAAAAGAGAATAACTATTGCCTGCGAGCTTCGCCTTGTTGCAAACCAAATGACGAACTCTCAAATGCACACTCTATTTGTTCCAGTACATAGCAACACTCATTGCTTTTGAAGATTCGTTTTTTTAATCCCTGGCAATGTTGCGCGCTCAATAATAGGTACTGCGAGACATGCTGCCACCGGACTTTTTACCTAAAGAAAACAAGCCCTTGATCAATCGACACAAAGATGCAGATTGTTGTTAATACTACGCCTGACAAGCTGCGAATCTTTATAAAGCTATATCCTCTGAAAATAACCTTAAATTTATAACTTCGTATCATTTTATATTTTTAATTCGCAACCTACATTGCATATTGTGATATACACTCCCGACTTTACAAAAGGCTAATTTATATAATGATTAAAATATCAATTGTTGCTTTGTCATTGGTGACTACAGCAATAAGCGCTTCAGATATGTCAATTGACATGACAGACCTGCAGTCAGGCAAGTCTGCAGGTACTATTTCAGTATCACAAAATGAATATGGTGTTGTATTCACACCTAACTTATCTGACCTTCCTGCAGGTCTGCATGGGTTTCATATACATGTAAACAATTCTTGTGATTCATCTGAAAAAGACGGCAAAACCGTTCCAGGTGGAGCAGCAGGCGGCCACTATGACCCCATGAAAACTGGCAAACACGGATTCCCGTGGTCTACTGATAATCATCTAGGTGATTTACCACCGATGTATGTTGGCATGGACGGCAACGCGGTTCAGCCAGTGTTAGCTCCGAAGGTGAAATTAGCAGATCTAGCTGGTCGTGCCCTGATGATCCATGCTGGTGGCGACAATCATTCCGATAACCCTAAAGCACTGGGTGGTGGTGGCGCTCGATTGGTTTGTGGTGTAATCAACTAACTATTGTAAGTACTTCCACACAAGATATGGCACCCGGTATTGGCAGTTACCGGGTGCTGTTTGATATAAGGAATTGGCATTACTGAACAGCACCATGTGGATATTGTTGAGTCAAACGCAAGGCGATAGCTTTTAGGACGAAACGTAAAGTAAGTTGACATGACACATGGAAAGCAGCAGCGTAAACTTGAGCTATTAAGCGTAAAAGGTTGCACTCCTTGCAACAGATGTCACGACAACTTCAAAATAGGTACTTTTGCAAGTCGTAGTGATATCAATGCGAAAACGCAAATACCATGAAAAATAGCGAAGTTACAGAAATGAATCGAGTCATGTGGAACGAAACCGCTGAGGTACATGCGCAGGGGTACGTTAAAGAGCTGGCTGAAAAATAGCCTCCCCCCAATTCACAACCTTTGATGAAGTTGAGAAAGCCCTTTTTTCAAAAATATCACTGACAGATAAATCTGTGGCCCAACTCGGGTGCAATAACGGTCGAGAGCTTATCTCTATTACTCAAAATTGGTATGTGGTGTCTGTCAATGGATGTTGAGTGATGTCTATAATTTCTTCAGGGCTGTTACTTGTTGCTTTCATAGTCTCTTGAACTCGATTTTTCGATTGAGAGCACCACTCTTAAGAGCGCCGCTAATAGCTTAGGCAACTCTGGCCGCATGCGGACTCTCGTCCATCTGGCGTGTTAAGTGATGGTTTAACTTCTCAGCAAACTCTGCTTTTACGGATTGGTGTGGTTCGCTATCCCATAGATTATTCGCCTCATTTGGATCATTGGTAAGATCATAAAG
>CALGJU010000292.1 GCA_937928685.1 uncultured Granulosicoccaceae bacterium | reverse complement strand
GCCGGCACGGCATTCGAGTGGCCGCACGCGTGAAGATGCGCTGGTAATGTCCAGAGATTTGAGTTTGATTGCCGACGATTCAGATCTATAGTGCGCAAACCCTGAGAACCATTGCCTGCATTCAGCTACAATGGTCTGCTTTGTAGAATCAAATCCTGAAGATAGCGCTAACGACGATACTTCGGGGTAACGGCATATTTGGTGTTATGAGCGACAGTAACTTATCCAGTGAAATTAACAAGCGGCGTACGTTTGCGATCATCTCGCATCCGGATGCGGGTAAAACCACGCTGACTGAAAAACTCTTGTTGTTCGGGGGTGCGATCAACCTGGCTGGTACAGTAAAAGGTCGAAAAGCCGCGCGCCACGCAACCTCTGATTGGATGCGCATGGAGCAGGAGCGTGGTATCTCGGTAACTTCATCAGTGATGCAGTTTCCGTACAAAGAGAGGTTCGTCAACCTGCTTGATACGCCGGGCCACGAAGACTTTTCTGAAGATACCTATCGAACTCTCACCGCAGTGGATTCTGCGTTGATGGTGATTGATGTTGCCAAAGGGGTTGAGCCGCGCACCAAAAAACTGATGGAAGTCTGCCGCATGCGTGCAACGCCGGTAATGACCTTCATCAATAAGCTTGACCGTGAAGGCCGTGATCCTATTGACTTGATGGATGAAGTTGAGCAGATCCTCGGCATCAGTTGTGCGCCGATTACCTGGCCCATTGGTATGGGTAAGCGATTTAAGGGGGTATATCACCTGACTCGTAACACTGTGCATTTTTACTCGCCGACGCATGGCGGCAAGGTGCAGGAAGGCGAGGTGGTTGAAGGTCTTGATAACCCCAAGATTGATGAAATTATCGGTGCCGCTATGGCGCAGGAATTCAGGGAAGAGATAGAGCTGGTACAAGGGGCAAGCAACGCGTTTGATCACCAGGCGTACCTTGATGGCAAGCTCACGCCAGTGTTTTTTGGCTCGGCAATAAATAACTTTGGCATCGCAGAGTTGCTTGATGATTTTGTCGAATTCGCGCCGAAGCCACAACCAAGAGAGACGCTGACTCGTGAGGTTGATCCGCTGGAAGAAAAATTCAGTGGCTTTGTGTTTAAGATACAAGCCAATATGGATCCGCAACACAGAGACCGAATCGCGTTTCTTCGAATTTGCTCCGGTAAGTATGACAAGGGCATGAAAGCCAGACATGTTCGAATAAAAAAGGACATAAAAATAGCTGATGCATTGACCTTCTTTGCCTCTGATCGAGGCAGTCTTGAAGAGGCGTTTAGCGGCGATATCATCGGTATACATAACCATGGCACGATCAGAATCGGTGATACGTTTACTGTCGGTGAAGATATGCAATTCACCGGTATTCCGAACTTTGCACCGGAGCTATTCAGACGTGCAGTGTTGAAAGATCCGTTGAAGATGAAGGCGCTTCAGAAAGGCCTGGGGCAGCTTTGCGAGGAAGGTGCTACGCAGCTATTTAAGCCGCTTAACAGTAATGATTTAATACTTGGTGCTGTCGGCATACTGCAATTTGATGTTGTCGCTCAACGTCTGCAAGACGAATACAAAGTGGACTGTCAGTTTGAAACCGTCAGTGTGCAGCAGGCCCGATGGGTCAAAGTGCCGGATGAAAAAATGCTTAAGGAGTTCAAGGTAAAAGCAGCTGCCAACTTATCGATTGATCATGCAGATGAGCTGGTTTATCTGGCGCCTACACGGGTCAACTTGCAAATGACGCTTGAGCGCTGGCCGGATATCGAGTTTTTAGCGACTCGTGAGCAATCCGGACTCTCGTAAAAAAACGTAGTGTTTTTACTTGTGTGATATCGCCCTTATACATTTGGTAAAGGGCGCAAGAGCGTAGGCGGCTGTGCAAGAGTAGAGTTCCGCACGATGCGGTTCTTGTGAAAATATTGCCAAGGCCTGTTGTAGATCTTCGATCAGGTCTTTGCTGTCTTCGATTCAGCGCGTGACTAAAGCGCGCTTATATCTTGTTGCAATAAATACTTCGCTGATTGCATCAGATTGTCGTCTTTGTGGTACGCACCAACCATTTGTACACCAATGGGTAAACCGTTTTTGCCAGTGAGCAGGGGCAGGTTGACGCACGGAAGACCGCATAAAGTCCACGTAACGCAGCAGACAGCGTCACCGGTGGTGCTTTTATTTAAGCGTGGTGCTTCTGAAACCGCAGAGGGAGTTAGAATAGCGTCGTATTCATTGAAGAACCGGTCAAACCAATTGATGGCCGTTGCTCGCGTATCAATAGCTTCAAGGTACTCTGATTCGGTTCTTTCTTTAGCGGTTTCAAATACTGATTTGGCGGTTTCGCTGATGCTTTCCCAGTGATTTGAAATCTCGTTGCCAAGGCATCTGATAATTTCATAGTCATAGATTGTTTTATGACAAGCCAATAGCTGCGCGAAATTGGACGGAGCTGTAATCCGTTGTATCTTGTTGCCGAGGTCGCTGACCAGTTTTTCAAACTGGTCATTGGCATCACTGGTATAACGATCACTGTACGGCATATCAATCCATACAATCGAAGGAGGGTTATCGACTTGCTTTTGGTATGCGTTTAAAAGCCGGGGTTTAGGCATTGTAGATGTTGCAGGATCTTCACTGTCATAGCCTGTTAACGCATCTGCAAGCACTGCGATATCTTCCAGGTGGCTTGCGAATACACCTACGTGATCCAGCGTCTCTGAAGTTTGCAATGCTCCGCGTCGTGATATTAAACCACGAGATGGCTTGTAGCCGTATACCCCACAAAAAGATGCTGGTCTTATTACTGAGCCACCGGTTTGGCTGCCGATGGCAAGCGGAACGTGGCCCGCTGCTACCGCAGCGGCAGATCCGCTGGATGAGCCGCCGGGGCTGTATTGATGGTGGTGCGGATTTATAGTGCGGGAAGGATGCAAGTAGGCGAATTCTGTTGTCTCCGTCTTGCCCATAATCACGGCACCCGCCTCCTTTAGATTCTCTATGGCTCGAGAATCTCTTTCAGGCTGGTGATCGTTGTAAATGGGAGATCCATAGCAAGTGGGAAAGTCGGCGGTATCAAATATGTCTTTGACACCCACAGGTACACCGTGCAGTGAGCCAACTGGAAGACCTGACTGGTTTATCGTATCAAGATGAGTTGCCTGGCTCTCTGCAGAGTCGGCGTTAAAATATTTCCAGGCGCTCAGCTCTTTTTCTGTCTGCGCGATCGCTTGTGTGTAGTGCTTGATGATCGTTACACAGCTCAATGAGCCATCTGCAACCTGTCGCACAGTCTCTGCGACAGTATTCTTGTTTAGCGTACTCATAAAGTTCTATTTGTTCCAGTACACTAGTTGCCGTAGGCCATCGCGGGAAGCCAGGTGGTCAGTTCCGGAAAATAGAACACTATGGCTAAACCGATCAACTGTAATATCACAAAAGGAATCACCCCTCTATAGATATGGCCAAGGGTGACTCCAGGTGGACACACCCCTTTTAAGTAGAACAGAGCAAATCCCACCGGGGGGGTCAGAAATGAGGTTTGTAGGGTTACTGCAACAAGAATAGCGAACCACACGACTGACGGGTCTCCCACAACACCAAATCCATTCACGGGCAGGTCAAGAGAAAGAATGACCGGCAGCATCAACGGCATAATGATGAGTGTGATTTCTATCCAGTCAAGTAGAAAGCCCAACAAGAATATAATGAAGAGAATGAAGAGCACAATCTTGTACGGATCATCAAAGGTTCCAAGCACCATGTTTTCAATAATTTCATCGCCGCCGTAGCGTCTGAGAATGTAGGCGAAGAAGTTAGCGGCGATAAATATTCCGACGATATACCCTGCAGTGTTTAGCGTCTGGCGGGATACGTCCCGAAAAACCTTGAGATTCAGCCTTCCACTGAGCAGTGCCAGTATTGTCGCACCGAGCGCACCAAGGCCTGAGGCTTCAGTTGGCGTTGCAAGGCCGAAGAAAATAGAACCCAATACCAACAGTATCAGCATCATCGGCGGTACGACTGATAGTGCGACCTGCAGCAAGATCTTTGCAGTGACCGGTTCGCGATTGTCAGGCAGCGGCATGGCATTGGGATTAACCAGTCCATACACCACAATGAAAATGATGTAGAGCGCACCCAGTATTAAACCCGGGAACATTGCGCCCATAAACAGATCGCCTAACGAAATAGCCAGTTGATCACTCATGATGACCAACATGATAGAGGGTGGAATTAAAATACCCAGGGTACCGGATGCGGCAATAGTGCCCGTCGCAATCGGTTTGCCATATTTTTGATCTAACATGGCGGGTAGACCCATCACGCCTAGGAGTACGACGGATGCGCCAATCACGCCGGTGGACGCGGCCAGAATAATACCGATCAACATCACGGTTAACGCTAAGCCACCGCGCAATGCGCCAAATAGTACCTGCATGGCGCGCATCATTCTCTGCGCCACACCGGATTGATCAAGCATTAAGCCCATGAAGATAAACATGGGCAGTGCAACAAGCACAGGGTTTTTGATGATGCCACCAAAAAACCTGCCGCCGTTGGCAAACATTTTTTTGTAGGAAATACCGGTGCGTTTAAATTCGATGACTTCGGAAATTACTTTTCGGTGTTCATCAAGCAGATGTTCCCCTATGAGGACAAACAATAAGCTGACACCCACCAGTGCGAAGGCAACGGGAATTCCGGAGAACAGCATGACAACGAATACGAGGAACATTAACAGAATCATCCATTGATTCAGATCCATGTACTGACCGAGAAAGGCAAGGATTTCCATGCTATTGCTCCTTACCTGTAAGTGAGTTCGTATGTCGGTCAAGGTTTGCGGCTTTACGCCTACGACCGAAAAACCACAACCCGGCTATTAGCAGTACAAGCAGGGTAAACGCCGTTATTGTTGTTTGTTCCATCAAGGGCTCTTTGGATATTTTTCTAAGCTTGATGTCTGGTTGCGTGATTTTTATGAAGAAATAAAACGTGTGAAATACCAACCTGTCAATCACAAACCAACAGAAAGGAAATGCACCGAGCACCGTCTTTAATAATGTCGGGGTGGTGAATCGTGCAAAGTTACGTCGGATGACCGACCATGCTGCTAATGCTGCCAATCCTAGTAGAACAGGGAGTGACATTTTTAAAAGATACAGTCTATGCAGTCCGTTCGGGCTGTCTGAGCCTTCTTTGGCGGTCCAGGATGCCCAGGCGTATTGGGTCATGATGTCGAACATGATGGCGATAAACGGCAGCAATAACCAACCCAGTGCGAAGATTTCAAGCTTTGCTTTTTTCGATACTGAGAAATTCTGATGGAAGATGTCCACTCGTACATGACTGTCGGTGGTGATCGCGTAGCCGAATGCTGTAATCATCGCAAATCCGTAGATCCACCACTGAGCATCATCCAGCCAGGCCTGGTTGTGCCCCATCTTGCGCAACACCACTTGGCTGGTAATGGCAATTATTAGTATCGGAAATAACCACGCGACCCAATTGCCGATCCCGATCATTAAGCGGTCTATAAAAAAATGTTCATCACGCAGTCGCTCACCCGGATCAGAAAGAGCGATGACTTGTTCTGCGGTTTTGAAGGACTTATTCGGCATTAGGCATTGCCCCGGACAGTGTTTCAGCGAGATCAGGAATCAGAGGGATAGTGGCCGTTGGATGATTGTTACCCGTGCAGTTACAAACGCACTGGTTAAAACAGAAAAGGTGGCCAAATTGACCACCTTCTGAGAGTAACAATTAAATGGCTGCGCTAGTTCTTACTTGCGTGGAAGGTAAATGTTGCTCGACCAGATACCATAACCTTCACGATACTCGCTCAAATCGTCCCACACTTTTTTAAAGAACTCGTCTTCAGCGGCTAACTCAAGAGCCACTTCGTCCCAGGTGCTCTGAAATGTTTCAAGGATCTCAGGAGACCACTGCTTTAAAGTCACGCCATTGTTTTCAGCGTTGTCTACCATTGCCGCATAGTTAGTTGCTTCACCTTCTGCGAGATTGGTGGTGATGTTGGCAAGGCAGGCGACGCGAATCTGATTTTTCGCAACATCAGTGAGTTCGTCGTAAATGTCTTTGTTGATCAGCAATTCAAACAAGGTAGAAGGCTGGTGCCAACCTGGAAAATAGTTGTACTTGGTGATCTTGTGAAAGCCAAGCCGAGCATCGATACGAGGCATTGAGAATTCAGTCGCATCAATGGCACCACGCTCAAGCGCCGGGAAGATATCTCCAGCAGCCAGAAGTGATGTTGAAACACCAAGCTTCTGCATGACTTCAGCACCAAGGCCGAAGAAGCGCATGTTAAGACCTTTTAGATCTGCAATTGACTCAATTGGCTTCTTAAACCAACCTGAAGTCTCTGGTGCGATCACACCACAAGGGGTGGTGACAACATCATAACCGCCTTCGTCATACATTTCCTGCCAGAGTTTTGCGCCGTCGTCGTATAAGATCCAACCGAGGAACTCACCAGCTTCCGGGCCAAAAGGCACTGCTGCAAAAAGAGAGGCTGCAGGCAGTTTGCCTTGCCAGTAGCCAGAAGTAGCGAATGCTGCGTCAACCGAGCCATTGGAGACGGCATCTAATGCTTCCAGGGTAGGTACTAGTTTGTTCGGGTCAAAATGTTCAAACTGAATATCACTTGAAATTCCGTTGATCTTTTCAACAAAGTCTGTTGCCGCAGTACCTAAGATAGGAAGATTTTTGCCGAAGGCAGAAGTCATTTCCAAGGTGTCAGCAGCGTGTACAGCCGGCGCCAGTAGTCCCGCACCCAGCAACGCGCCGAGTAATTTCGATTTAGAAAAATTCAGTTTCATGTTTCCTCCAGTGGATAAAGTCGCAACAGTCGAGCTACCAGATAGTATGGATTGCTTGCGATTTTGCTGATGAGATGCCGAACTACAGACTGCCCTGTACAACTCATCACCTGATGCCAGCCTAGTGTAGCGATCCCCGCGAGTCAACAATCAGGCATTTTTGATCCTGGGGGGCGAGTGCGCCTGTCGCTCAAGTATCTGATCCGGTCCTACGCGGGTCGTCGTTTACGGTGGGCCGTAGTAGAATGTGAAGTGGTTCCGGTTTGTGTTGCGTACCGGGAATGCTGGCAGGACATTTCGAACAACCTGCCGATAACGCACAGCAACCGGGAAATCACACCAGTGAAAGGCAGGTGGGATAGGTCGTTCGCTTGAGAATAAGTCAACGATAAACGTCCCCTTCTGCATCCAATTTTGTATACGGAGACAATAATGGCCGATTTTAAAGTGCCACTGAGAGATATGCGCTTTAGCCTGCAGGAGGTGCATCATTACACTTCAAGCTGCGCAGCCCTCGGTGGTTTTGAAGAGGTGGGTGACGACCTGCTGGACGCCATCCTGGAAGAAGCTGCCAAGTTTGTTGAGCAGGAGTTGGCTCCCATCAATCAGTCGGGTGATCAGCAGGGTTGTAAATGGGACGACACTGTCGTCACTACACCGGACGGCTTCAAAGAAGCCTACGCGACCTACGTTGAAGGCGGTTGGCCCGGTCTATCTGCCGATACTGAATTCGGCGGGCAAGGTTTGCCGCCGTCGATGGCCACGCTTGTGAGTGAGATGGCCGGCACGGCGAATTGGGCCTGGGCCATGTATCCGGGACTAAGCCATGGCGCTCATGCCACGATTACTGCACACGGTACCGATGAACAGAAGGCTCAGTACCTTGGCAAACTCACGTCGGGTGAGTGGACCGGGACGATGTGCCTGACCGAGTCACATTGCGGTACTGATCTGGGGATGCTTCGCACTCGGGCTGAGCCTAATGAAGATGGTAGCTATGCCATTCACGGTACCAAGATCTTCATCTCTGCCGGTGAGCACGATATGACCGATAACATTGTGCACATTGTTCTTGCACGCCTGCCGGATGCACCAAAAGGCACTCGGGGTATATCGCTGTTTATCGTGCCAAAGATGTTGCCGGATGCCAACGGGGAAGCCGGTGAGCGTAACTCAGTGGCGTGTGGTTCTATCGAACATAAAATGGGTATCCATGGCAACGCTACGGCGTTGTTGAATTTTGATGGTGCCAAGGGCTGGTTGATCGGTCCGCCTAACCGCGGCCTGAACTGCATGTTTACCTTTATGAATGTTGCCAGGCTCGGTACCGCACTGCAGGGTTTGGCGCACGCTGAGTTTGGTTTTCAAAAGTCTCTGGACTATGCGCGTGATCGCTTGCAGATGAAGTCATTGTCAGGCCGCAAGTACCCGGATAAGCCTGCTGACCCGATTGTTGTGCACCCGGATGTACGGCGCATGTTGTTAACCCAAAAAGCCTTTGCCGAGGGTGGCAGATTGTTTATCCATTCACTGGCAATGGATGTCGACGTGACAGAGTCTGATGCCAGTGATGAACAAAAAGGCATGGCAGAGGCACGGCTTGCGTTATTAACACCGATTGCCAAGGCGTTTCTTACCGAGACCGGTTTTGAATCCGCCAATCATGGTCTGCAGATATTCGGTGGCCACGGGTTTATACAAGAGTGGGGCATGGAACAGAACGTTCGCGATTGTCGTATCTCAACACTCTACGAGGGCACCACGGGTATTCAGGCGCTCGATTTACTCGGTCGTAAGGTGGTGGGCTCGCAAGGTGGTTTACTACGACCGTTTCTTGCAGAGATTGCTGAGTTCTGTGGCAGACATGAAGACGACCGGTTAATGGCCAACTCTGTTGCCAAACTTCGAGCGCATTGTGAAGAGTGGGAGCAAATCACGACTGATATCACCATGCGGGCAATGTCTGATGCAGACGAAGTTGGTGCCGCCTCTGTCGACTATCTAATGTACTCAGGGTATGTGGTGCTCGCTTACATGTGGGCAAAGGCGCAAGCCACCGCGCTCAACAAGCTTTCAGAGGAAGACTGCAGCGAACCGGACTTCTACCGTGCAAAGTTGTCTACCTGTGATTTTTACTTTGAAAAACTACTGCCTCGAACGCGTTCACTGGTCGCCACAATCGAAACCGGTGCCGATTCGTTAATGGCGCTTGATGCCGATCACTTCAGCTTCTAGGAGAAGACCCAATGATATTTGAAGGTCAATCGCTCACCGTGTCTGAAGACAGTGACGGTATTTATGAAATGCGCTTCGATTTGAAAGATTCGAGCGTTAACAAGTTTAATCAGGCCACCCTGACAGAGCTTGAGAGTGCAGTCACAGCACTTCAGCGCCAGGATGGCGTAAAGGGCCTGATGCTCACCAGCGCCAAGAAAAGCTTTTTTGTCGGTGCAGATATCGGTGAGTTCGGTGCTTTGTTTCAAAGCCCTGAGGCAGACATCGTAGAGGCACTTACTAAAATCAATGCACTGTTTTCAAGCGTTGAAGATTTACCGTTTCCGACAGTGGTTGCCATAAACGGTGAAGCATTGGGCGGTGGGTTTGAAATATGCCTTACCTGTGATTACCGGATCATGGCAAGCAATGCGAAAGTAGGTTTGCCTGAGGTGAAGTTGGGGATACTGCCTGGTTGGGGTGGCACAGTACGGTTGCCAAGGCTCATTGGTGTTGATAACGCCATTGAATGGATTGCAACGGGTTCAAATAAACGTGCTGCAGCAGCACTTAAAGATGGTGCCGTAGACGCGGTCGTGGCTGAAGACCAATTGCGTGATGCAGCTATAAAATTACTGCAAGACTGCATCGAGGGTAAGTTTGATCACCTTGAACGCCGTATAGAAAAACAAGAGCCTCTGCCATTGTCGACGATTGAACGCACCATGGCTTTTGAATCGGCTAAGGGTGTGGTGGGGGCGAAAGCAGGGCCTCATTATCCGTCACCAATGACCATCATTGGGGTAATGGAGAAACACGCCAGTCTGCATCGTGATATGGCGTTTAAAGTGGAGAGTACTGCCTTCGCAAAGCTGACCAAGTCACCAGTGACAGCTTCGCTGATCGGCATCTTCATGAAAGATCAGTATTTGAAGAAGCAGAGTAAAAGTCTCAGTGCGGCAGCTCGTGATGTGCATAAAACAGCGGTGCTGGGTGCGGGCATAATGGGCGGCGGTATTGCTTATCAGTCGGCCTCCAGCGGCGTGCCGATCGTGATGAAAGACATCAATCAGCAGGCACTTGACCTGGGTCTGGCAGAGTCAGACAAACTTTTCTTTAAACAGGTTAAGCGTGGCAGGCTTGATCAGCCTGGCGCTGCAGCGGCGATGCATCGAATAGTCCCGACGCTAAGTTATGGTGACTTTGGCGATGTCGATCTCGTGGTTGAAGCGGTGGTGGAAAACCCGAAGATCAAGCAAGCGGTGCTCGCAGAAGTGGAGGGGGTGATTCCGGACGACGCCATTCTTACCAGTAACACGTCAACCATTTCTATTGATCTATTGGCTTCGGGTTTGAAAAGACCAGAGAACTTTTGCGGTATGCACTTTTTTAATCCTGTGCATCTGATGCCACTGGTGGAAGTGATCCGTGGTGAGAAAACAGGCGAGGTAGCGGTGGCCTCCACCGTGGCATATGCCCGTAAACTCGGCAAAACCCCTATCGTTGTCAATGATTGCCCGGGTTTCTTTGTTAACCGTGTGTTGTTTCCCTACTTCGGTGGGTTCTCCAAACTGTTAACGCAGGGGGCTGATTTCGCCCGTGTTGATAAGCTCATGGAGCGCTGGGGCTGGCCAATGGGGCCTGCCTATCTGCTGGATGTGGTGGGTATTGATACAGGTCATCATGGTGGTGAAGTGATGGCTGAAGGATTTCCTGATCGCATGAAGTACGACTACACCACGGCAGGTGATCTATTGTACAAAGCTGAGCGATACGGTCAGAAGAACGGGGTGGGTTTTTATCGCTATGAAATGGACAAGCGCGGCAAACCAAAGAAACTCGCTGATCCGGATACCGCCGGCATTATTGCGCCTTCAGTGACTGAGCAGCTAGAGTTCACTGACGAGCAGATTGTAGAACGCATGATGATACCAATGTGCATTGAGACGGTTCGGTGCCTGGAAGAAGGCATCGTCAGTGGCCCGGCAGATGCAGACATGGGTCTGATATACGGCATTGGTTTTCCTCCGTTTCGCGGCGGAGCATTGCACTATATGGATACCATCGGTGTAGATAATTTCTGCAAGATGTGTGAACAGTATGCTGATCTGGGGGCGCTTTATCATCCGACTGAAGGGATGAAAAAGATGGCGGCTGATGGCAAAACCTTTTTCCCGCAAGGGGGAGCGTAAGCGATGAATTATAATGCTAATGATGTAGTCATTGTTGACTGTGTACGTTCGCCGATGGGTCGTTCCAAAAACGGTGGTTTTGTAAACGTTCGAGCTGAAGATCTTTCCGCGGAACTGGTCAAAGCCATGTTTGAGCGGCATCCTGAAGTGAATCCTGATGACGTTGAAGATTTGATTTGGGGTTGCGTAAATCAAACGCTGGAGCAAGGTTTTAATATCGCCCGCGGTGTGGTGATTCGCTCTGATCTGCCAGACACGGTTGGTGGTCAAACCGTCAGTCGATTGTGCGGTAGCTCAATGTCGGCTCTGCACACAGCAGCTCAGGGCATAATGACAGGCTATGGCGATGTATTCGTAGCGGGCGGTGTTGAGCATATGCAGCACGTTCAGATGCTACATGGTCTCGATCTGCACCCGGCTATGAGCAAGCATGTTGCAAAAGCTTCTATGATGATGGGTGTGACTGCTGAGATGCTTGCAAAAATGCACGGTATTGAGCGCCCGCAGCAAGATGAGTTTGCAGCACGATCACATCAGCGCGCGCATGCAGCTACCCTAAATGGCGGCTTTGCGAATGAGATTGTCCCGATTGAAGGTCATGATGAAAACGGCTTCAAAAAGCTTATTGAGGTAGATGAGGTTATTCGTGAAAACGTCACTGCGGACTCTTTGTCCAGCTTACGGCCAGCATTTATTCCGAAAGTCGGTACAGTCACCGCCGGTAGCTCATCGGCAATATCCGATGGTGCCAGTGCAATGTTGATAATGTCCGGCGCTAAGGCGCGTGAAATCGGTGCGCAACCGATCGCCCGAATACGTGGTATGGCAGTGGCCGGTTGCCCTGCAGCCATCATGGGTTACGGCCCGGTACCCGCTACGCAAAAAGCCCTGAAGCGTGCTGGTTTAAGTATTGAAGATATCAGCCATGTGGAGCTGAATGAAGCGTTTGCAGCACAGGCGATTCCGGTATTAAAAGATCTTAGACTGCTCGATGTCATGGATGACAAAGTGAATCTGCACGGTGGTGCAATTGCATTGGGTCATCCGTTTGGGTGTTCTGGAACTCGAATCAGTACTACGTTGTTGAATGTGATGCAGCAGCATGATGGAGAGTTTGGACTCGCTACCATGTGCATAGGCATGGGGCAGGGAATCAGCACGGTATTCGAGCGTTTGTCTTAGAGCGCACAGAAGCCTACGACTAAGGAATCCCGACGCGTCAGCGAGTGGATCAAGCCGGCAGTCAAAGGTACTCAAGGGTATCGCTACAATTGGCTAATCGGTTTTTAGTGTCAGAGCGAACAAGGTGAGATAGATTGCATTAAGCAATCTATCTCAATGTCGTCATTTGCGCTCTCAGATCGGCAACCTTTCTAATCCAGACACCATGTTCTTTGGTGTTAGATAGTGAAGAAGCATTGTTCATCGCTTCTTTGCTTGAACTGTATAAGCCGGTAGAAACACCATAGACCACTTTGCCTTCACGCGATTTCTTAAAAGGGTAAATGGCAATTGGCTTATTCAATTTTTTATCGTGCGCATAGGTCAATAAGCCCTGATAGTCTGTCGATGAGGCTACCTGTATTACAAACATTTTGGGGTTTTGCGAGTGCAGCCATTTATCTGTCACTATCGGTAAGCGTTCAGAGCGGTGTTTTTCGGTAACCAGCAGCGCTTTAGCATCTTGTATTTTCAATTCAAGCAATTGTGCTTGCCGCTTTTTTTCCTTCAAAATTTCTTCTGCCCGCCACACTTCTTCGGTCAGGGCTTTCTGGTTCAGAGCGATTTTTTCAGTAGAAGATGCTGGTATGGAAATGGGTAGTCGTTCAGCCGCTGTCGGCTTTAGTACCTCGGCTGTAGCAGGCGCGCTATCGTTAGTTGATCCCCTAAAAGCTGATGCCTCCGCCCTAAGAGCCTGGTACTTTTTCACCTGTGCCTCTGCTTGCGGGTGAATTGACGGCTTCCACGTTACTGTTTCACTTGGTGCTACTGTAGCCACGGTTTCTACCACTGATGACTTGGGTGTGTTTATTTTGTTTGGTGGCGCGTACAGAAGACGTTTGCTTCGTTCGGTTTGGGGTGAGACCGTGGTGTGCGGTTGCGCAACTTTCATGGCGGCGGCAAATGAATAATTGTCGTTGTAATAGTTTACTGCGCCAAAGAGGACTAAACACAGGATTGCCAATTGCGCCGGGAATATGCTTTTACGCCAGTATGAATACAGCGTTGGATATTTCCAACTGCAGTAATAACGTAATCGGTTTAACCGTTTTTTAAGTCGCAAACTACTTCCTCCATCCGTCACGAAGTTCTGGAGCGCTACATTATTATGAGGCGGTAGTTAGTACCGATCCACAAGCAAAAGCACTGCAACGAAAGTCACTGTAGGTACTACATGTACACCCGAGCTGAATAGATACCCATCAGAGCCGGGCAGGGTGCATACGCACCTCTACATCCTTAGTTTATGGGTGGGCACTAAATAAATAGATCCGCCATGGTAGTTATATAGTGTCATGACGAATAAGTCAATCCAGGAAATCACTTCAACAATCGAACTGATTGTTTTCGTATACACAAAGGTAACCCGACGCGTGAGCGAGTGGATCACATCAGGTTCGTCCCGCACCAAGCACGACCGGGCGTACAGCAATAACGCACAGCAGTTAAAAACCAAGCTTTTGCTGGTATGCGAACAGGCCGGGTAATCCTCCCGTATGTATAAACAAGACACGTTCACCTTTACCGATGATTCCGCGGTCTATCAGGTCGATCAGTCCGGCCATGCAGCGGCCGCTGTACACAGGGTCTGTCAGAACACCTTCAAGATGGGCGGTGCGTTTTACGGCATCTTCGACTTGTTTGTTAAGTTGTCCGTAGCCGGGGTAAAGGACATCGTCATACACCAAGACACGGCTTGCGGGCACTGGATCTGAAAGACCCAGCAGTTCGGATACTTCAGCCACTCGTTGTTCAATTCGAGGCTGCTGTAGTGCGCGCTCACGTCGAACGCAGATGCCGTGAATTGGTACATCCCAACCGAGCGCATGTGCACCGGTGACAAAGCCTGAATGTGTTATGCCACTGCCGGTGGGAATGACGACATGGTCCGGCATGGTTTCTGTGGCTTCGAGCTGTAGTCTGGTTTCAGCTGCTGCCAATGCATAACCCAGTGCGCCGAGTGGTGGGTGCTCCACACCAAGGTGGATCACATAGGGATTGCGGCCAGTGTTTTTCATCTCTGCTGCAAGTTTGTCCAGATTTGCGTCGGCCTCTGCCTCATCTTTTTCTCTTGGTAGATAGTGAATCTCTGCCCCGAGTAGTTGATCTATAAGTACGTTGCCGGAATTTCGATAAAGCGGGTCATTGGTGGGAACACGATCTTCAAGCTGCACCACGGGTTGCCAGCCGAGCTTTCGACAGGCGGCTGCACAGAGCCGCACAAAGTTTGATTGGATCGCCCCCGTAATGAGAACAGTGTCCGCCTTCTGGTCAAGCGCAGGCCCCAGGTAGAATTCCAGTTGACGAACTTTGTTGCCGCCCATACCCAGGGGCTGGGCGTCGTCGCGCTTTATGTGCAGATCGATTCCGAGTTCCGCCCCCAATCGTGACAGTGTTTCGATGGGTGATCGAACGGGCCCAAGATCCACCCTTGAGTGGTGCTTTAGGCCAGGCAACAACTGGTACTCTTCACTGTGATCGATTGGGTCAGACATGTGCGCGCGCAAGAGGAAATTGCTTGAGTATAAAGTGGATAATGGCTGCTGTGCTCGATCTATTTCATCCAACCACAAACTCAGACCGTCAGGCATATGTTTTCAGGTGGATATTTGCAGATTGATAAAGAACTTCTTAGCGCTTACAGCGCCAAATTCCCGAATCGTGATTGAGCTCCGGCGGGGATTCCAGTACCGTGGCATTCACTCCTGTATTGAGCGCCAGAGCCTGTTAGACTCACTCTAAATAGCTGTTGTACGACGGCAGAATAATTACGTTATCGGACATAAAGATCAATGAAAAATAGTGGCTACTACAGCCAGTTCGGGGGTGCCTTCATTCCCGAAATACTGGTGCCCACCTTCGACGAACTCGAAAGTGCCTACCTGACCGCCAGAGAAGATGAATCCTTTTGGCAAGAGTACCTTGACATCATGTCAACCTACTCGTGTCGTGCCACCCCTATTTCCCGGCTTGACAATCTGACTGAGCAGTTGGGTGGTGCAGCCATTTATGTTAAGCGCGAAGATCTGAATCACACAGGCGCGCACAAGGCCAACAATGTGATGGGTCAGGGCTTGCTGACCAAGCGTATGGGCAAGAAGCGAGTCATCGCAGAAACCGGTGCTGGCCAGCACGGTGTGGCCACAGCCACCATGGCGGCAAAATTCGGCTTCGATTGTACAATCTATATGGGAGCACATGACGTCGCACGCCAGCGGCCCAATGTGTTCTGGATGGAGCAGATGGGGGCAACCGTGGTGGCGGTGACCGAAGGCAGCCAAACCCTTAAAGATGCCATCAACGAAGCGTTTCGTGATTGGGTATCGAATATGGATGATACCCACTATGTGCTTGGCACAGCCTGTGGTCCGCATCCATTTCCTGAAATGGTGACCTGGTTTCAATCGGTAATAGGCACGGAAGCCCGCGCGCAGATGTTAGAGCGCAACGGCAAGCTGCCGTCTCGAGTCTATGCCTGTGTCGGTGGAGGCTCCAACGCGATGGGCATATTCTCGGGCTTCTTTGATGATAAAGATGTTGAGCTTGTCGGGGTTGAAGCGGGTGGGCGAGGTCGTGGCCCGGGTCAACATGCTGCAAGACTCGCCTACGACGATGCAACCATCGGTGTGGCGCAAGGCTACAAAACCTATTTTCTACAAGATCGTGATGGTCAAATGCAAGACACGCACAGTGTCTCTGCGGGGTTAGACTATGTCGGGGTTTCACCCATCTTGAGCTACCTGCATGAAAGTGAGCAGGTTCGCTTTGAAGCCGCATCTGATGTTGATGTGGTAGCGGCCATGCAAAAAACAGTTCGTAATGAAGGATTAATACCGGCGTTGGAATCATCGCATGCATTTGCACAAGCGTATGCCGAGGCGCCAGGCATGTCACCTGATGAGGATATTTTGATCAATATGTCCGGCCGTGCAGATAAAGATATTTTTACCGTCGCGGATGCCGTCGATGATCCCAAATGGCGGCAATTTATTATTGATAAGGCAAAGGCTTATAGCGAGGACATGAACAATGCATGAACGAGTAACCGCGCTTGAGCTGGCAATAAAAAAAGCCCGCGAAAAGAAAGACATTTTGTTGATGACCCACATTGTACTGGGCTATCCGAATTTTGATGATTCGCTGCGTGTTGTAGAAGATATGGTCAATGCAGGCGTTGATCTAATGGAGCTACAGATACCATTTTCAGAACCTATGGCTGATGGCCCGGTCATTCTTAAAGCCAATGCTGAAGCCTTGAAGCGCGGTGCGACTGTAGAGAAAAGTTTTGAAGTGGCAGAGCGTTTAACGCGTGAGTTTGATATCCCGTTCCTGTTTATGACTTATTACAACATTTTGTACTGCCAGGGAATACAAACGTTTGTTGATCGTTGCAAAGCGATTGGCATTCAAGGTTGTATTGTTCCGGATTTGCCACCTTCGGAAGGTGAGGAATATTTGGATGCCATGCATGCGGCAGAACTATCGCCGGTACATATTTTTACGCCGAACACGCCTGAAAGCCGCATGCGTCATTTGAGCGATAACAGCTCAGGCATGATCTATTGCGTTGCCAGAAAAGGTGTGACCGGAAAAGACACTGCATTTTCAGAAGACATTACTAACTATCTGTCATTGTGCAAAAATACAACAGAGCTGCCCCTGGCTGTGGGCTTTGGAGTGAAATCCAAAGAAGACATTGACTACCTGCGGGGCAAGGTTGATATCGCAGTGGTGGGCTCAGAAACCATTAGAGTGATGGAGCGGGATGGGGTCGGTGCGGTGAAGGGGTTTATTGAAACACTGGTAACATAGTTCATAACATAGTTCAGCTTGTCATCTGATGCTGTAACAACAGCAACTCAACTCGTTCGGCTTTTTCTTAATAGCCGGACTTGCTTTGCCTGTTGTTACAGCATGCCAAAATTGGCTGTGACGTTCTACTAAGCGAATCAAAGAGCTGGCTGGTTCTTTTTAAGTACAGTGTCTTTGAGCACAGCGTCTATCGCGTTTTGTAGTTCGACAATGCTATAAGGCTTTTGAAGGATCATTAGGCCTTTACTCGGGTCGTCTGACTCTTGCGTTGGCTCATTGTATCCTGATGCCAAAAGAATACGGCAGTGTGGCAGGTTACTTTTAACCCACTTCGCCACATCGAACCCTGACATGCCGCCACCCATAACGACATCGGATAAGACGAGATCAACTTGTGCGTCTCGCTGCAGAAATTTCACGGCCTCTGGTCCGTTGCATACTTGATCCGCAATAAAACCCAAAACGCGCAATCGATTGACGGTCATATTTCGTACCATTTCATTGTCTTCTACAACAAGAATTCGAGCATCAGTATTTGTGGGTTCCAATTTTTTAGAGTTAACAATTTTTTGGTCTGCGCTGACTTCAGAAAATTTTGGTAAGTACAGCACGATGGTGGTGCCATTCCCGAGTTCAGAAAAGACGCGAACATACCCGCCTGATTGATTAATGAATCCATGTATCGATGCCAAACCGAGGCCTGTTCCTTTGCCGTGTCCTTTGGTGGTGAAGAATGGTTCAAAGATACGCTCTATAACTTCGTCAGTCATGCCGCTGCCGTTGTCTGTTACCGAGAGGCGGATATAGTCTCCCGGTGATACCTCAAGGTCGTCGTAGATGTGATCGTTGGTAAAACTGACGTTTTTAGTTTCTACTTTAATGTGTCCACCGTCGGGCATAGCGTCACGTGCATTAAGAACAAGGTTAACAACGGTGTTCTCAATTTCACTTGGGTCTGCATGAATACGCCATAAATCGGGTGACAAGTAAGAGCGTAGGTCTATCGTTTCACCTATCGTTGAGTTCAGGAGCTCAAGCGCGTTAAGCACATGTTCATTGGCATTGAGCACCACTGGGTCGAGCTGGCCCTGCTTGGCAAAAGTTAGCAATCGACGGGTTAGTCTTGCCCCCATCTGAGCTGCCTTGTCAGCTTCATCTATGCAATTGCGTTGGGTTTCATCCGTTATTGTCATTGTAAGAAATTCAAGATTGCCGGTAATTACACTTAACAAATTGTTGAAGTCATGTGCGATACCGCCTGATAGCTGACCAATGGCATCAATCTTTTGCGCCTGGCGTAATCGCGTCTCCGTTTCCAGTTTTTCAGTGACGTCCCGGTTGATGCCGATGTAGTGTGTTAGTTCACCGGCTTCATTATGAACCGGTGACAGTGATAGATCATCCATGTAGTGAGATCCATCTTTGCGTGTGCTCTTTAAAATTACATGGACGGGCTCGCCCTTAGCCTGCGCCTCGTGGACTTTCTTGAGTTCGGGTTGATGCTGGTCATCCATTTGCAACATTACAACACCTTGACCGAGTAATTCCTCAGACGAATAGCCTGTCATGTAGCACAAGGCCCGGTTAACATGCACAATTGGGAAATTCGGGCTGGTAGCATCAGTAATTGATACACCGACATCGAGTGCCTCAATAGCGCGATCACGCAGTTTTATCATCTCTTCCTGGCGAATT
The DNA here is from genome assembly GCA_937928685.1 of uncultured Granulosicoccaceae bacterium. Taxonomy (GTDB): domain Bacteria; phylum Pseudomonadota; class Gammaproteobacteria; order Granulosicoccales; family Granulosicoccaceae. The sequence continues at coordinate 3,407 of CALGJU010000292.1, read as the reverse complement.
CGGTCAGTGATGTCCTGGACGATCGCGGTATACACAGGCGGTGTCTGCGACGCCATATATTGTATATGTGTGGCGACCGGATAGGTCGACCCGTCTTTGCGCCTATGCACGGTTTCCAGCACCTGCGCGTCTAGTGTGCCTTCACGTAGCGGAGCAATTAGCGCCTCTATATTCAGCGATGTTAGTTCCTCGACAAAATCCCATGGCATAAGCTGTTGAGATTCTTCCAAGCTGTATCCCAGGTTTTCCCGTGCAGCTCGATTGAGATCCAGAATTTTGTAGGTCTCAGCATTTGAGACGTATATTTCGTTAGCGGACTCTTCAACAATCTGCGCTAAACGATTTCGAGATGCCAGCGCTGAATCTATTTCCGCGGTTACAACTGCAAGCTTGTTGCTGTGCTCCCGGGCGAGTAGTTGATCGGTTACATCATTCTGTACGCCGACGTAGTTAATGGTGTTACCCATTCTGTCTCTTATTGGAGATACTGTCAGCTCATTCCAGAACATCGTGCCATCTTTACGGTAGTTTTTTAATACTACGGTGCAAGGCTCGTGAGCCGCGATTGCATGGCGCAGGTTTGAAATTGCGTTAGGATCAGTGTCCGGTCCTTGTAGAAGGCGACAATTATTCCCGATTAGCTCGGTTTTTGAGTAACCCGTTATTTTTTCAATTGCTCGATTGGCATAGGTGATTGGGTTTCCGGAGCGATTAGGGTCTGTGATCAGCACCCCGTGTCGCGCCGTTTGTTCCACTGCATGATCAATAGCGCCGATTCTGGAAGCTTGGCGCTCCTCAAGCAGATCCACGACGACTTGCGCCAGGCGGCATATTCCGTCCCTTTGTGCATCGGTGAGTCGACGTGGCTTGTCATCGATAACACACAACGTACCTAGCACATGGCGCTCGGCGGTTACCAGTGGTTTTCCGGCATAAAACCGAATCTTCGGTTCACCGGTTACGAGCGGGCTGTCTGCGAAGCGTTCATCAAGGAAGGTATCTTCAACCTCCATGAGCTCAGTGGGGTCCAGAATTGCGTGGGCACAAAAAGCCAGATCGCGTGACGTCTCTCGCACTGACATACCAATACAGCTCTTGAACCATTGGCGCGTGGAGTCGATCAGGCTGATCAGGGCAATAGGCGTTTCGCAAAGATCGGCGGCTGCCTGAGTAATGCCATCAAGGACGGCATCAGAGGGGGTATCGAGAATACCGTAGCGCTCAAGGGCTGCTAAGCGATCAGTTTCGTTGTGAGGCGTGGCGGTTTTCTTCATCGCCTGGCCCGACTAACGATTGAATCCATGCAAGACTTTATCACTGTTGTCACCATATTTTCGGGCGCAAGCCTGTCAGTATAACAACCGAGCAAACGCTTACTCTACCATTGTGACAACTCTGTGTCGCTTGCCTGTCGGGTGTGCTTTTTGTAGATATGTTGGTAACCACTTTTACTGGAAAGTTCGTTGCTTGCCAGTACAGTAGTGTACTGGACCAAATAGAGTGTGCATTTGAGAGTTCGTCATTTGGTTTGCAACAAGGCGAAGCTCGCAGGCAATAGTTATTCTCTTTTCAAGAGCTACAACGCAGTGGCAAGCCAAAATGCCGACTCATATGTGCAATCTATTTGTTTCAGTACACTAGGGCGGGTTCTCAGAAGGTGTATCGCACAGCTCCATTATGTGTTCAACCAAACGCTGCATACGATAGGGTTTGCTGATATAAAGGTGTGCACCGGCATCAAGGCAGCGGGCCGAATCCGACGGTGCGGCCAGTCCGGTGGTCGCTATGATGGGGATATTTGCGATTTCGGGTGTTGCACGAATGTGTTTTATCGCCTCAAGACCACTAAGCCCCGGCATTCTAATATCCATTACAATGATATCGGGCAGTTGTTCTTTGCTGGTTTGAATCGCACTTTCGCCGTCTCTGACATGCAGTACTGCAAAGTTTGTATGTTCCAGGTACCGACGGATTGATGAGGCGACACTGTCATTATCCTCTGCTAGTAATACGGTAATCATGGGAAGTCCGGTTTGACGGAAGTTGAGTGCTGATGATTTGCGATCTGTTGTTGGTTTTGTATCGTATGCATATAGGGTCGTTGGAAGTAATTCTAAAGTAAAGAGCCGGCGCGCGCTTGATGAAGTAATTGATTTAACATCGTTGAAGATTTTCATAAACAAGCGGAATCACTAAGCGAAATGAGGTAGCATTTTAAGTAGAGCAGCATGACGCTACTGACGGAACATGCGCTGTAGGCGCTGGGACTTGGAGAACAGTAAGTTGAAAGTAGAGCAATGCCTTGATCAGTTGGTGATCAGAGGAATTACAGGAAATCAACCAATAGAAGATCCAGGCTCGTGAAAGAATTTGACTATCGTGTCTCTGGTAACGAGGGTGTCCCTATTGTCAACTGAACGACTGCTAGATGGGTTATGTAAGAGTGAAACGATTAAGTACACTATTGACGAGCTTTGGTCTCCTGGCAGTCGCACTGACAACAGCGGCAGGTGCCTCAAAGTGGGAATGCGGCGAGCGCAGCAACCTACCGATTGAGGGCAAGAACTACTGTGCTGCCAGCGATTTCCGTCAGTCAGAAATCAACCTGGAAAAAGTCCTTGGCGATCTGCTTAATAAACACATAGCGATCTTTGGCAATGCCAACGCCTTGAGCGATGCGCAGACGGCTTTTCAAACCTATCGTGATAGCCAGTGTGAAGTCGAAACAAGGCGCATTGCGGACAAACCCTACCATCCTATGATTGTCGCCCAGTGTAAAACCCGGCTGACAAATTTACGTATTGATGGGCTTAAACGCATGAAACAATAACAGCCCGGTGCAGGGAAGATGTTCAGTGCTTACCAGTCAGCGGGTTGACTCATAACAAGCCACTAACAGAGATATTTGAGAGCTGAAGATGAATATACCGTTGTTTTTAGCGGCATACCCTTATCAGGATGATGTGCTTGCTTTGCCAGTAGAGAATGTGGATAGTGCTGTCGCCTGGTATTCGAAAGTGTTTGGAATGTCTGAAGTTCTGCGACTAGAGGATCCACTACCAACTGTGGTTCTGGAAAGAGATGGCGTAAGAATTGGATTTTCGATTAACGGAGGTGATGCGAGTCAGGACGGTGCAGCGATCCTGGTTTCAGATATTCATCAGGCGAAAGCGTCTCTTGAAGCACAAGGTATCAAAATTGAAAATCCTCAGACTGAAGAGCGAGACGGCAAGACGTATAGCGTGTTTTTTGTCGTCGCACCCGACGAGCTCTGTTATTACTTTCACCAATTAACCACAGATACTCATCAGTGACTAACCGCGGGTGACATATTTCAAAGCCCTGCATAACTGGACTGTACTGGTTCTACGTGAAGCGGCCGCGATCTATAAATCTCTGATAGTGAT
>CALGJU010000291.1 GCA_937928685.1 uncultured Granulosicoccaceae bacterium | reverse complement strand
CATTGTTAGTCCGCATTCCGTTCACTAAATCTGATTTTTGCATTCGCATTCAAAATAGTACGCTGGTATTACATAGAAAATCAATCAATATTTTGCCTATTTTGCATGCCCATGCAAAAATTAGATGGCGCAAATACTTATGTAGCCGACAGACAAACCAAGGCCATCGATATCCCCGGTTACTGGGATATATGTCCACTCGCTCACGCGTCGGGCTTCCTTTGACGTGTGGGGGTTGGTCTACTCGTTCACTCTTCGGGTTTTCCATGCAATTGCATTTACTGTCAGTGTGACTGCTTGCGGCTCTTGCCAACCCGCCAGCGTGAGCGAGGGATGTTGAGGTCGTCAGGTCGCTCAAGTGCTGTCTGTGATGGGCGGGAGCGGCTTTACGTGCTGCATGTCCACTCGCTCACGCGTCGGGCTTCCTTTGACGTGTGGGGGTTGATGTACTCGCTCACGTGTCGGGCTTCCATGCTATTGCATGGACTGTTCGTGTAGCTGCTGGTGGGTTGTTGGGGCACTGTTCGGCGTGTTGCTTTTAACTTCTGCGAAGTCTTACTACTTTCATTGTCTCAAACTCCATTCCTGCAACTGTCTCAGTCTGAGGATAGTAAGTGAGGTTAACCGGTGAACCAGTGAGGTTACGATACCTTTTCGTTCGTTTATATTTGAACGGCACATCGTAGCCCTCCAGCATTAGCGTGTTAACAAACCAATTGCCACTTTCGCGCTGAACATGGCTCACCACTTTTACTGAATCCAGTTGGTTAAGCTTCTCGTTTTTCTTCAAAAGCTTGTTAACGTCTGATTTCATCGTCCATATCCTGAAATTCGTGCCTTCTTGGCTGTTGTAACAAGGCATCACTTTACTTAGTAACGCTGTCAAAAAATACGAAAGCGTGCGACTTTCTAATTCAATCCCCACGCTCAATATCACACTCTCCATCTGTTATTGGCGTATACCAATAGATAAATAGGGTAAATCGATCTGGTTTCGTTCCGGTGATTTATTTGCTGATTGATACTGCATTGGCTTTACAGATTCATAGCAACCAACCAAGCCGTACGTTCTATTGTTTAATTCTAAGTTGTGATCCCCGCGCTTATAGGGAATCCAACAGTTCGCGCGCAATACTGCTACTGGTAGCAAGATGAGTCACATAGCCGCCTTGTATTGCTGCTCGCGCTGACACGGCTCGCCCGTGTCCCGCTGCCACCAGTAATCCCATATCTTTTTTTCGCATCTGATCCAGCGTGACGCCAATCATGCGTTCTTCTGTGTCTGCAATAACGGGGTTGCCATCCGCATCAATTAAGCGTCCGCAGATGACACCCACCGCGCCTTTCTCTGTGTATTGCTGAAGACTTTTCGGGTCGATCAGACCGGTTTGAACAACATGGGCACCCTCAACACAGGTGCCGCAGGCAAACAATGTTTTATTGCAGTCTGCCAGCGCTGCCAACTGCTCAGCTACCACTGGCTCTTCACACAACATGTCGCGAACCGATTTTGTAGAAAGCAACAGAGGGACATGCAGATTAATACAATGGCCATCTAGTTTTTGCGCCAGCAAGGTGGTGCATGCTTCGGCAGCAAACCCCGGTGCAGCAGATCTCGATCCCACCAGTTGCACCACAGTGAGCGCTTCGATCGGGTTACGCGTCAGTTGTTGCGCCAGCTGATAAACGGTTTCACCCCAGGACACACCCAGCTGATCACCGGGCGCTAAGAGTCGTGGCAACCAATCGGCAGCGGCACGGGTTACCCGCGCCACTTCACTGTTAACTCCCGGTGCGTCGTCCGGAACCACAAGAGCATCTTGCAGGCCGTATGCTTTACACAGTTCATCTGACAGCTGGTGACCAAGGAACACGTCATTGTTCAAATAGACTCTGACCCATCCGCGCTTTCTGGCCTCACTAAGATAGTTAACGACAGATGCACGACTGATTTGCATGCGACTGGCAATGTCGTTCTGATTCAGGCCGTCATGATAATAGAGCCATGCGGCCTCAATGAACGGGGCATCGTCACGAAGTGCAACGCTACCGGGCTCTGGACTTCCCATACTCGTTTTTCGAACTGCGCTATTACCCAAACTTAATTGCCTCGATTTCTAATGGTTATCACAGCCGACTAGCCCGGGTTATTCATGATGTGGTGAGCCTATCGCGTAGAGATTTGATTTCACAGTGGATTTTCTTCTTGCGTCGAATACTTATTGATATTCACAAAAAGAAAAAAAATCGCTGTGGAATCAAAGATCAAGTGAGATGCCGTCATGATCATGAATAATCCGGGCTAGCCAAACTCAGGAAAGAGTGTCGCCAAGCCTTCTGCCGTCGCGGCACTGATGCCACGCTCTGTGATCAGTCCGGTGACCAGATGATTAGGCGTCACATCAAACGCCGGATTACCGCCCGTTGTACCATCAGGGGTTACCTGAACAGAGCTGATACTGCCGTCAGCGATCTTACCCTGAATGTGGGTGGTCTCGCGCAGATCACGCTGCTCTATGGGTATTTCGGCAACACCATCAGTGACTGTCCAGTCAATAGTCGGTGAAGGCAGGGCCACATAAAACGGCACGTCATTATCTTTCGCCGCCAGAGCTTTGAGATAAGTGCCAATCTTGTTGCAGACATCACCACGACGGGTCGTTCGGTCAGTACCGACGATCACCATATCCACCTGGCCATGCTGCATTAAATGGCCACCGGCGTTATCGGTGATATAAGTATGTGGCACACCATGGCTGCCAAGCTCCCACGCAGTCAATGCCCCCTGATTACGCGGCCGTGTTTCATCCACCCACACATGCAAGTTAATGCCTGCATCATGCGCGTGAAACATCGGGCTGGTGGCGGTACCCCAATCCACCGTCGCCAACCAGCCTGCGTTGCAGTGGGTAAGCAGTTGCACCGGTTCACCCGCAGGCTTACTGGCTGCTATCTGCCGGATAAGCTCAAGGCCGTTGACGCCGATGTTGCGGTTGATCTCGACATCTTCGTCAGCAATTTCATGGGCCAGCTTCAATGCTGCGCCGGCTCTTGCAGCTTCTGGCAAAGGCTGCAGAAATTCACGACAACGATTGAGCGCCCAACGCAGATTAATTGCAGTGGGACGCGTTTTTTCAAGGAAAGTCCATGCGTTATTTAAATTGGTATTTGACGGGTCTTCGGCCATCGCCAGTGCCACACCGTAAGCTGCCGTCGCACCAATCAACGGTGCACCGCGTACACGCATTTCACTGATAGCGTTTGCAAAGTCCTGCATGCTACCCACCTGCTGAACGCGCAAGTCATGCGGCAGCCAGCGCTGATCAATTATTTCCAGCACATCGGCTGCGTCGTCCCACCAAAGGGAACGGTAGTGCTTGCCATTTACTTTCACAGGAAATCCTTGTTGTTGTAGGTACGTGCCAACTCACAAATATCTGTGGCGCTCTTGAACTCGGCGGCGCGATGGATAAGCTCAGCGCCCATCATCAGGTTGCGCGCCTCAAGTGGGGCACGTATGGCAGCATCTTCAATGTCTTCAAAGTCTGCGTTATGCGCCAGAGACAAACAGCGCCTGTGCATTTCTATGCCGCAGATCGCCCAGGCATCTGTCCAGATACCTTTCAGCACCGCATCGCAGGCAGGAGTGCTGTCGTGACCTTGATCTTCAAATAACGACGCCGGATAAAGCATGCCGGTTCTTTCGTTTTCCCACAGATGTTTGAATTCGGTAACGAATGTTTCACAGGTCTTTTTAATGACACCGAGTATCCAGCGTTGGTATTCGTTCAGATCTCCACCGCGGTGTGCCGGTTGACTGAAGTACGCCATCAGAAAATTCGCACACAGCATGCCGATATCAAAACCCAGCGGTCCATACTGCACAAACTCGGGATCAATAACCCGCGACTCGGTGGCGGTAGACATAATAGAACCGGAATGTAAATCACCATGGACCATGGTTTCAGTGTTTGAAGCGAAGCGCTGAAGCATTTGCTGCGCCTTTACTTTAAGCGCTACATCAGCTCGCAGCTGTGCAATAACAGTGTCAAGCCCAAGCGTGTGATTGTTTCTCTCGGCGTTGAAGTAGGGGTCGGTAAACACTAGTGATTCGGTAATGGCAGGAATTTCTACGTTGCCTGCAAACAGTGCCACATCTGCTTTTTTCTCTGCACTCTGCATCGACAGTTCCGACCCGCGGAATGCCGTTTGCGCACAGAACTCACCAAGGAACTTTGCCAGCCCCTCTACCCGCTCACCACGTATCAGCTTGCGCCGCAAAATGACATGAGGCTCAAGAAACTCCATCGCGATGAGCGCCTGCACTTCATTGAAGAACACGATCGATGGCACAGATTCCGGCGCCCTAACTGCCTGCCTGGTAAGTGCATGGTATTCGTAATAGGCACGGTAAAGTGGCAATGGCCAACTGTCACCGACGAGCCTGACGTACGGCAGTGCCTGCTTGATGATCAGCTTTCCCGCAGCGCCACTGACTATAAACACAAGGTTAAGGTTGCCATCACCCACCTCATCTATCTGCCAGGCCGCGGTGTCAGCGCCAACGCGCGCTGTAATTTCTGCCACCTTGCCAAGCCTTGCGGGCAATGTATCAACAGTAAGGGCTTCGTACCCCGTGCTCTCGTTCATCGACGTTATCAACTCCGGTGACTTTCACGCACAGTAAAACAGTAAATACCCATATGTCAATTTGCTTGACATATGACTACACGACAGAGGAGTATGAGCCATAGCATCAATTCGGGGGATAGCGCTAAGTGCCTGCTCATGCACTTGAAGTCAGAGGGTTGCTGAAGAGCTTCGGCAGAAACAGTGTGCTGAAAGGCATTGATCTGACGCTGGACTATGGCTCGGTGACAGTGCTGATGGGTGCCAATGGCGCCGGCAAATCAACTCTTGTGAAGGTGGTGTGTGGCCACCACAGCGCCGACGGCGGTGAGTTGCATCTGGCTGGTAAGCCGTTTTCTCCGCTCAACGCTGCAGACGCCATCGCCAAAGGGGTTGTTACCGTGCATCAGTCAATTGACGACGGTGTGATTCCCGACCTGGATGTTGCCAACAACCTGATGCTCGACCGACTCGCAGAGCCCGGTTCCGGTTTTTTTGTTCGCGAGGGCAAACTGCGGCGCGAGGCGCAACGGGTAGCTGACTCAATGGGGATTGAAGTCGACTTAAAAGCACGGGTGGCTGATCTGGCCGTCGCCGACCGGCAGATGATCGCCATAGCACGCGCCATGGCGCGCAAACCAGAAGTACTTATTCTTGATGAACCCACCTCATCACTGTCCGCGACTGAGGCCAACCGTCTGTTCGCATTGATCGACAGGTTGCGCGATGCCGGTGTCGCCATTCTGTATATATCTCACCGCATGTCTGATATACGCCGCATTGCAGATCGTATTTTGTGCATGCGAGACGGGTTAATTTCAGGTGCATTTGAAGACAAGCCACTCGACTACGAAGCCGCCGTCACTGCAATGCTTGGCCATAGCATGCTAGAAGTTGATTTCACCGTTCAACGCGCAAGCGTAGCCGTCATAGAACTGCAGGATCTACAACTCACCGTGGAGGCACAAGCCATTAACCTTGCTGCGCACGATGGAGAAGTAGTTGCCGTCATCGGCCTGCTTGGCAGCGGCAAAAGCCGATTGGCAGAAGTGATCTACGGTATCAATAATGCCGTTAGCGGCCAGATGCGAATAGACGGCAAGCAATACAAACCGGTCTCAGTGCAACACGCCGTACAACAAGGGGTTTTTATGTCGCCCAAGGACCGGGCAACGAACGCGGTGATACCCGACTTCGATATTGCAAACAATATGACGCTGCCGTTTCTTTCCGCGTTCAGCAATGGCTCATTTCTTAATGGCAAACGATTACGCCGCCGTGCCCGTGACATGAACCAACAGCTCGGCGTCGTGTGCCAAAGCGAAACCGACGCTATCGGCACGCTGTCAGGAGGCAATCAACAAAAAGTAATGATTGCCCGCTGGCTAATGGAGCCCTGCCGTGTGCTTTTACTTGATGAACCTTTTCAAGGGGTAGACATTGGCGCACGACGCGATATTGGCAAACACATTCGTGCCTCTGCCAATGGCCGCGCCACCCTGGTGTTTATGTCAGAGATTGATGAGGCCATCGAAATTGCAGACCGTATTGTGGTGATGGCAGAAGGTTCAATCAACGGCGAATACCTCAACGAGAACATTGAGCTTGGCTCGTTGATCTCCGATATCTCCGGTAGTGAAACTGCCCTGTCAGGACAAGCTCAATGAATGATCGCCTACTGGATTTTTCAATCAAATACGGGTTCCTGATTCTGCTCTTCGGCTTAATCATATTTTTCAGCCTGACCACCAACGGCTTTGCAAGCGCGCGCTCGGCCGCGTTCGTGTTGCAGTCTGTCGCACTCACCGGAATTCTGGCATTAGGCGTCACCTGCACACTGGTGGTTGACGGCTTTGACCTGTCGATAGGGGCCGTTGCTACCTCTGCCTTAATGTTGTCTGCGTATTCAATGGTTATTCTTGAGCACTCTGCACTGGTGGCAGTACTGCTATGCCTTTCTATGGGTGCACTTGTCGGCTTGATTAACGGCTTGCTTATCGTCCGCTTCCGCGTGCCAGACCTGCTTGCAACACTCGGCATGATGTTCTTATTAATTGGCCTGCAACGCATACCGACACAGGGCAACTCTATTGCTACCGGTATGTCACTCGGCAATGGTGTGGTTGCCGAAGGCACTTTCAGCAAAGCGTTCCTGTGGATAGGCAGGCACCGCTTTGATCTTGTCATCGAACGGCTATTACCCATGCCAGTGGTCATTTTTCTGCTTATTGCAGTTTTTATCTGGCTGTTCCTCGGCTTCACTCGCCACGGTCGGATGATGTATGCCATCGGTTCCAACGAAAGAGCCGCCGGCCTGGTAGGAGTGCAAGTCAATAACTACAAGATCGCCGCTTACATGATATCCGGCGTTACCGCCTCTATCGGCGGAATTCTGTTGGCTGCACGGTTGGGCCGCGGTGATATCGCCAGCGGCAACAACCTGTTGCTTGATAGCGTAGCAGCTGCGCTCATCGGTTTCGCCGTACTCGGCGCCGCCAGGCCCAATGCGTTCGGCACCGCCATAGGTGCTTTGTTTGTCGGCATTCTATTGCAGGGTATGACCATGATGAACGCGCCCTACTATACGCAGGATTTTGTAAAAGGCGCTGTATTGGTATCAGCGCTGGTATTTACGTTTTACCTGTCCTCGCGCCGAACCGGTGCGGGGCGTTAATCCATCCACCATTGAGAGAGAGTATCACCTAATGTTAAGACGAAATTTTATGGCGTTGGCAGGTGCTGCCACTATTCTGTTTGGCAGCGGCCAGGCATTATCACAAGACATGCCCGCACCATTTGATAAAGCCGCGGATGTCAATATTGCACTGGTACGTTATCTGTCGACCGGAGATTTTTTTCAGGCCTATCTTGCAGGTGTTGAAAATCAAGCCGCAGCACTGGGCGTCAACTTAAGAGTATTAGACAGTCGTCAGGACGCGGCACTACAGGCAGACATGGTTGATCAAGCCATTGCACTTGGTGTGGACGGCATTGTGATTCAACACGGCTTAACCGAATCAATGAAAGAAGCCGCACAACGTGCTGTTGATGCCGGTATCAAAGTAGTGGCTTTTGATGTAAACGTTGAAAACGAAGCCATTCCGCAGATAGAACAGTCAGATTATCAGCTAGGCAAAATGGCACTCGATCAGGCCGTAAAAGATAACGGCAACAACTTCACAGCCGGTTACGTTTATGTACCCGGTATCGCACCATTGGACCGACGCCATGTTGCATGGGAGGAAACCAAAGCCGCCAACCCTGATATTACCGAAGTAGCGCAATTCGGTACACTTGATAACCCCATCGCCAACTCAGTAGCCAACCAGGCCCGCTCTGTACTGCAGGCTAACCCAACCATCAATGTGGTATTTGCACCGTATGATGAATTTGCCAAAGGCGTGAAGATTGCCGTCGATGAAGCAGGACTCACCGACGACATTGATATTTACTCAGCAGACGTATCCACTGCAGATATCTCTGCCATGCGAGAGCCGGGTTCCGCATGGGTAGCCACGGTCGCAACCAACCCCGCTGTGGTCGGTGAAGCGTCAGTGCGAGCACTCGCGCTGATGCTTGCAGGGGAAGACCCGGGAGCGTCAGTTGTGGTTCCACCGACACTGATCACCCAGGCGTTCCTGAATGAGCAGGATATTAAAAACATGGATGATCTTGGCGCGAAGATGCCACAGTTCCAACATGCCGACGTGGCTATGGCCGACTGGATGCCACTGCCTCCACGGTAACCGACAGTATATTACCTACCTCGACCACTCACCGGTCGGGGTATGTATTGCAACGAACTATATATTCATCGCGAACCACTGACCCGAGTTACTTTGTAATACTCAACCTACCCTTGCGAGGCAGCAAGTTTTTATAGGTTGCCTTTAACAAAGCCTTGCGGTATACCGAAGGTTTATGCACAGTAAGGAATAGAATAGCCCTCTCTACCTTGAACAAACCCGTGGTATAAAAAGCGTTAATGTATTCTTCTAACGTTATCTTCCGAGACAGATCCATATAGAAACAAGCAAATAGTGTTGAGTGAATCAGATAGTCACGTCTAATCGCTTCGTATCCTGTCTGCATTAACGTTCACTTTGATTTTCGATCCCATGGTAAAAAATGATTTATCTCCTGCATTCAAGAAAAATAAAAACCACTTTCGTCTGCAGTCTGTTAACTGCTACCTGCCTGTTTGCAAACAACGTTTATGCGCGTGGTTTTACTGAATCTTACGAAATCCTGCGAACACCTGGTGTTGGCTTTCAGGAAGGTATTTCGCATAAGCCTTACTTTACTGAGGGTGAATGCGAAATTGAAGACAATAGTGAGAATCTAGATGCGGCGGGGGTAAAGTCCGGGTCTAAATATGTGCGACTGCTGTGGCAGGATATCGAGCCCAGTGACAACAACTTTACCGCTGCACAAAACACGATTGACGAAATCCTAAGATGTGCCGGCAAGGAAGGTAAGTCGGTTGACCTAAGAATTCATATGGCATGGCCCGCCTTCCCGACTGACCACAATTGGCGGTTTGGCTGGAGTGATCAAAAACAACGATCTGTGGGGCTACCCCGCTGGTTAGTCGATAAGCCTGGCATGTATCCGTACAAGGTAACCGAGGGTTCGAATGTCGGGTTTTACTACCTCGCTAACTGGAATGACTGGATGCTCAGAAAGCAACACGAAGAACTGATCACCTGGCTGGGGCAGTATGACGGCCATAAATATTTGAACTCTATTGATATAGGCTCAGTGGGATTTTTCGGGGAATGGCACAATGACATCGGAAATCGACTACCGGACTATTTGTTACCCACAAGCGATCAACAAGTAGCCATCATCAAGCTATACCAACGCGAGTTTCCAAACACACCCAAGGTTGGATTGGAGGAACCGTACTTTAAAGGCTATTCAGGTGAGTCAGGCGGTGCCGGTGACTACATGCGACAACAAACGGATATCGGCTGGAGAGGAGACAGCTGGGGCAGCGAATATCACACAACCCGCTATAACAATCAGCAGGGGTATTTAGGCAGCACCTGGAAAACCGCACCTATTCATACCGAGATCACAGGCCCCGATATGGCTGTCTGGGAGAACGACTCCTACCGCGCGACGACCAGCAACTCGATCACCAACGGCGTAAGCAATTTTGAAACACTGACAAACTACGCCGCTAACTGGCATGTATCACTGATCAACAGTAAAGGTGGCCCACTCCATGTAAATCAATATGCTGCCGCACGAAAACTCGCCAGAAAGCTTGGTTTTCGGTTCGTATTGAATGAAGCCACCCATGCCAACGCTATCTCTGCGGGCTCTGATCTGAATGTTGAGATGAAATGGAACAACAAAGGCGTGGCTCCGCAATACCGTGATTTTCGTGTTGCGTTTCGACTTAGAGACAGCAGCAACAATGTGGCAAGCGGCAGCACGATCACCAGCTCAACGTCTGTAAAGGGATGGCTCCCCAACCAGCAGCAGATAAAAAATGTTGTTTACAAGGTTCCCGCCAGCATTCCATCTGGCAACTATACCCTTGAAGCTGGCCTGGTTTTTCACAGCGCCAGTGATGTGGTGTTACCCATCGCAGTGACGCAAAGAAGAAGCGATTACTGGGTGCCATTGGAACCACTTACCATTAACGCAGGCGGAACGGGCAACCCGGTATATTTTGCAAATGTAGTGGCTGGTGGCAACGACCGCCGCAGCGAAAGCAGCATCTGGCGACTCACTGATGGTCAAATTGATTTTAACAATAACTATGGCAGCTGGAGCAACAACGGTGACGCCGACCGCGCCTACGTCAATCTATATATGAATACATGGAGAAAAGTAACCGCAGTAAAATTCAGTGACAGGTTTCCTCGACGAATTCATGTTGGCGTATTTAACAACAACGGCAATACAGTATGGAGCGGCGTGTTTAATACCACTGGCAGACAAACAAAAACCATCAACATCCCCAACCAATGGGGAACCCGCGTATCCGTTTGGGCAGATCGCTCCTCAAGTGACACGTTGTGGTTTACCCCCTATGAGATACAGGTATTCGCCGCTGATTGATGATGCCGAGTATTAGGCAATTGAAAATTGGCAGAACGCTTTTCAAATACAATTGCAAGCTTTAGACAAGAGATACACGCCTTGATGAGGCTTCAAATGAATTTGGTGTTTCTTCCATTGCGAAACCTCACTAGCAAATTAACAAAACGCTTTGAGAATCAAACTTGAACGTCAGCAATGTAATGCTAACTTTTCCATTTTATTGCTGCTCCTACTGTAATTGTGTTGCTAATGAGGATTACCTCTGCCCGTTTTCATATCTTCAGTCGTTTCGTCATAGTTGCTGGTAACCATGCCACGATATTTATCGGCTAAAAAATCAATCGCCTCTGTTCTCTTGTTCTCCGCATTTTCAGCACTCCCTGTAAGACTTGCAGTATAACTAGCTGTAAACCTGGCAGCTGCGTACATGATTGACTCACATACATCTTCTGGTGTTGCGCCGCCTGTCATTTGCTCGTTTGACAACTGGATAAACGCATCTGCCCTTTCGTAAAACTTTCCATCTGATTTCATACTCAATGTCAGTTCCTCAGTGCTTGTGCTTACCCCTTGAATGTGCTGAGCAAACAGGCTAAAAAAATAATATAAATTCTGGTATGGTTCTGGTCAACCTGAAACCGGTCTCTACTCAATTGAACAGAAGAGCGCATAGTATACCGCTTGTTGTTTCAACCACACCAACACTACAAAAAATTAGA
>CALGJU010000290.1 GCA_937928685.1 uncultured Granulosicoccaceae bacterium | reverse complement strand
GCTTATCGTTGACTTCACTTATCACCAGGTTGGCTCGACGACGAACAAACCATCTGACTGAAGGCAGTAGAAAGTGCTGGACTACCCAAAGCACGGCGAGCACAAGCATTAATAGTGCTGCCCACATGGGGAGTTGAACGGAGTTATTCACGAATCTGTTTTACTCGATCTTCGCTTGTATATTGAGGCCACGGCTTTTGGCGCTGTGGTCATGGGTTGCCAGTAGTGTCCACATGGTGTGGGAATCTAAGGTCGATGTCTACCGCGACCGTGCGTATTGGATGCAGGCAGTGTCTGTCAGGAACTTCAATCTGAACCGTTCTATGTGTTCAGGAATGGCTTACAAACGCGATTCAGTCCACAGGTATTGATTTAACTAGTGTACTGGAACAAATAGAGTGTGCATTTGAGAGTTTGTCATTTGGGTTGCAACAAGGCGAAGCTTGCAGGCAATAGTTATTCTCTTTTCAAGCGGTTCAACGCAGTGGCGAGCCTAATGTCGACTCATATGTGCAATCTATTTGTTCCAGTGCACTTGCGCGGTTTGCGCTTTAACGTGGGAGTAGGGATTACACGTTTGAGATTGTGGCAACGTGATATCTACTGTCTGTAGTAGAATGTATTGTTCGCCCTTGATTAACAAGCTAACTCACTTCCGTTCGGTTTCTCACCTTGCAAAGTAAAAAGATAGAAGAGCAAATAGAGGTAACAAGCCTGTGGTCGCCAGCGGCGCAGTTGGCTGATGCCTGTGACTTGTCTCTTGCAGAAGTATCCGATGCTGCAGCAAAGGGTGCTGTCTGGCAGGTAAAGGCGGGCAGTCGATCAAAGCCGCGTCGTATCAGGGATATTGAACAGGCTGTGTCGCTAGGGGATGTCATTTTTATTAACTATCATCAGGAAGTGCTGGAGCAAAAGGCACTGGCACCACAACTGGTGTCTGATCAAGGTAACTACAGTATCTGGTACAAACCTTCCGGCATGCTCAGTCAGGGAACTCGGTGGAGTGATCACACCACTATTACGTTTACCGCTTCTGAGATAAGTAGCAAAAAGTCATTGTTGGTGCACAGGCTTGATCGAGCTGCCTGTGGATTGATCTTACTGGCGCATACAAAAAATGCACAAAAAGCGTTATGTGCGCTTTTTGAACGGGGGGGAATTGGCAAAATATACCGCGTGCAAGTGATTGGTAAAGTGGAGCAATCGTTACCGTGGACAATCGATGCCCTGGTAGACGGAAAAAAGGCACGAACAGTGGTGCAGAAGGCAGATAGACCGAATGAGGAAAACTATACCACTTTGACGGTGAGTATTGAGACGGGTCGAAAGCACCAGATTCGAAGCCACCTGGCTGCTGCTGGTTACCCGGTGGTGGGGGATCGATTGTTCGATCCACAACGTGACCATAATACCGATCTGCAACTGGCAGCCTGCGAGCTGCATTTTACTTGTCCTTTTAATGGCAAGTCTCAGCACGTTATACTCGACAAAACTCTGCTGAATTTCTAACTATTTAGCATCGCTTGCAAGGTTGCACTATGCATAACAACTATCCAAAATTATTTACGCCGCTTGATCTTGGCTTTACTCAGCTTGATAACCGGATCGTGATGGGCTCGATGCATACCGGCCTTGAGGACGGTAATCATCATAAGGAGCTGGCAGCGTATTTTTGTGAAAGGGCGCGCGGTGGTGTTGGCTTGATGGTCACTGGCGGCTATGCGCCTAATATAGCGGGCTGGGTAAAGCCGTTTGCGGGTATGTTGGTTAGTAGTCGAGCTGCAAAGAAACATAAGCGCGTCACCGATGCGGTGCACGCTGAGGGTGGCAAGCTGGCGATGCAAATTCTGCATGCCGGCCGCTATGCCTATCATCCGCTGGCGGTAGGACCATCGAAAATTAAATCACCGATATCACCCTTTATGCCGCGTGAGTTATCTGCACGGGGTGTTGAAAAACAGATTGCTGCGTTTGTACGCTGCGCGGTACTTGCCAGAGAGGCGGGCTATGACGGCGTTGAGATCATGGGTTCAGAAGGTTATCTGATCAATGAGTTTTTAGTCGAGCACACCAATCAACGCAATGATGAGTGGGGCGGAAGTTATGCTAATCGAATGCGCTTTGCGTTGGAGATTGTGCAGCGTACCAGAGAAGCGGTGGGTGAAGACTTCATTATAATCTATCGATTGTCGGTGATTGATCTGATCCCGCAAGGCAGTAGCTGGGAAGAGGTCGTGCAACTGGCTAAAGGAGTAGAGGCTGCGGGGGCCACCATTATTAACAGTGGAATAGGGTGGCATGAGGCAAGAATTCCAACCATAGCCACATCAGTACCCCGTGCTGCATTTACCTGGGTGACGCATAAGTTAAAGCAGGAAGTGTCTGTACCGGTCATCACGTCTAACAGGATAAATACACCGGAGGTGGCTGAAAAAGTGTTAGCTGACGGTGATGCAGACATGGTGTCTATGGCGCGGCCCTTCCTGGCTGATCCCGAGTTTGCAATCAAAGCTAAGCAAAATCGTAGTGATGAAATAAACACCTGCATTGCGTGTAATCAGGCATGCCTTGACCACACGTTTAGTTCCAAGACGAGTACTTGTTTAGTGAACCCGCGTGCCTGCCATGAAACTGAATTGAATTATCACCCTGCAAACAAAAAGAAAAGCATAGCAGTGGTGGGCGCAGGGCCCGCTGGATTATCTGCAGCCACTGTACTGGCAGGGCGCGGTCATCAGGTTGATCTCTATGACGCCGCCAGTGAAATCGGTGGGCAGCTGAATATGGCAAAAAAAATACCGGGTAAGGAAGAGTTTCATGAAACGTTGCGATACTACCAGCGTCAAATTGAGCTTACGGGGGTGTCGTTGCGGCTAAATACGCTGGTAGAGCCTTCTATGTTAACGGGCTACGATGAAGTAATTGTGGCGACGGGGGTATCACCCCGCAATCCAAAAATTCCAGGGCAGGATCATACCCAGGTGCTGAGTTATATCGATGTATTGCGCTATGAGGTACCGGTCGGTGAACGGGTGGTGATCATCGGCGCGGGAGGAATAGGATTTGATGTCGCAGAATTCCTTATCCATAGCGAATCTTCCCCGGACACTCTTGATCTTTCAAGTTGGTTGTCCGTGTGGGGGGTCGCTGATCCGGAAGATGCGCGCGGCGGTGTCATGCCAATGAATTTTCCGAAGTCACCCAGAGAGATTACATTGATGCAGCGTTCAAGTGGTAAGCCAGGTGCAAAGCTTGGTAAGACTACGGGGTGGATTCATCGCTCGACGCTAAAGCAATCGGGTGTGGCAATGATCGGCGGGTTAACTTACGACGAAATAAGCGGGTCCGGGGTAAAGGTGACATTCGACGGGCAGGGG
This sequence comes from uncultured Granulosicoccaceae bacterium, assembly GCA_937928685.1. Lineage (GTDB taxonomy): Bacteria > Pseudomonadota > Gammaproteobacteria > Granulosicoccales > Granulosicoccaceae. Next base: position 2,873 of record CALGJU010000290.1, on the reverse strand, counting down.
GATGAAACATTTCCAGCTGATCATGTAATTTTATGTGCCGGGCAAGTGCCGAATCGAGAACTCTACGATGCTTTATCTAAGCGAGAAGGTTCTCAAGTTCATCTAATAGGAGGAGCGCACGAGGCTTCCGAGCTCGATGCCAAGAGAGCGATTAATCAGGGCTCGCGACTGGCGGCCAGGTTGTAGTGTTATCTGCCCGTTTCGTATAGTTTTATTCGAATGGCCGGCCCTGTAATTAGCGATGGTTGTGGTAAAGTGCCAGAAAGGTGCACACGTGATTTGATCGGTAAGAATAATACCGCTGCCGCTATCGTATTAGTGGTGGCCAAAAACATGGAAGATACTGTTTAAATCAACTCGGCGCCTGGCGCGAGTTATTGCGCCAGGCCACAACAACACAAGCTCGTATTAACTCTTGGGAATTCTCCCGCGACGAGTCAGGAGTTCTTTGTCGATGAATCCAGCGAAAGTCAAACAACTGGTTAAGCAAACACGGACCATTCCGGGTTGGTTTTCTGGCGATGCGGCAATGCTGTTTGCGTGGATTGATGAAATCCAGAAGAAAAACAATATTCAAGGTGATAGCTTCGAAATCGGCTGTCACCACGGCAAAAGCGCCGTACTGCTTGGGTCACTGCTGGACCCGAGTCGTGAGAAACTATCAGTGTGCGATCTCTTTGGCATGCAGGAAGGGAATGTTTCCCGCTCTGGTAATGGTGATCTGGATGCGTTCAATCAAAACATGCAGCCGGTCAAAACATCTGGTGTCAGCATCAATGTGTTTCAGAAGAACTCCGCCGAATTAACCGCCACTGAAATTGGAAGAACGTATCGTATCTTTCATGTTGATGGTGGGCATAATCCTGATGAGGCATTGGTTGATCTCACGCTTGCTGCAGAATGCACAATAGACAGCGGTATAATCATATTGGATGATCCGTTTCGAGCGGAGTGGCCCGGAGTCACAGAAGCGCTCATTCGGTTCCTTGATCAACATCCGGACTTTCAAGCCATCATGACGGGCTTCAATAAGCTCTTGCTAAGTCGCACTCAATGGAGCGACATGTACGTGAACGCTTTTGAGGCCAAAAGTCAGCGCGAGTCTTATGGCTTTGGCTATCCGTGGCGAGTAAAAGAAATGCCGTTTCACAACTATGCCTTGCGCGTTTTTTACGTGCCGGATTATTTGCAAAAGAAATCAGTCGGCAATCTTGCACGTTATGTATATAACAAATCAGAGTGGTTGCAAAAGACCAGGCAGAAAAACCCGAAAATCGGGATGGTGAAGCCATCGCAAGCCGGTAGCTCTGGTTCCTAATTTTTAATTGCTTATTAGTCTATCAGAAGGGTAAATGAGCAAGACAATACCAATAGATGCTGACGCTCGACGGGCGGCCAAGCCCGTTATTTGTTATCGCACTGATCAGTTGCCTGAGTTTAATGCAGCTGACTATGCAACCGCTCAGCGCTCTATGTCGCAAGTGTCTGAGGTGATAGTCGCCCCCAGAGACGCCAGTGTTTTCGAAGTCAAGGCAGGGCAGTTTTTTCGTATTGTCAGTGTTGACGGGTTTCAGGTTGGAGATCTCAACCTTTGGAATCAACATGATTTATCAGAGCGTTTTTACAGTGGCAAAACACGGCAGTTACATGCGAGCCATGTAACGACAGGCCATAGGCTGTGGAGTACTTTGCCAGGGCTTAGGCCAATGGCGACCATCACTGCTGACACGCTTGGCTGGTATGGATTTGACGCCGATGGTGGTTCAGTGCATGACGTGATCGGCACCCGCTGTGATCCGTATACTAACTATCTTTTGAATGAAGTTGATTATCACCACTGCTGTCACTCTAACCTCACACGTGCGTTAGCGGCGCATAAAAATATTGATCTCTCTGTTGCTGAGTTGCATGTGCACGATGTCCTTAACGTATTCATGTGTACCGGCTTCACCCATGATACTCACCAGTACTTTATGAAAGCGAGCCCGGTTCGCGCTGGAGATTACTTAGAGTTCTTTGCAGAGATCGATCTTCTGGGGGCATTGTCCGCTTGCCCTGGTGGTGATTGCAGTAGCAGTCATTCAGATGATGTGACGACCTGCTATCCACTGGCGGTGCAGGTGTTTGAGCCTGCGGTTGGGACGCTTGAGGGTTGGGCTTCACCGGAGCGGAACGGGTATGGTGGGGGGCATGGGGTTTAGGTGCTAGGCTGCCGTGATTTTTACCGTTCTTCCAGTGTTGATTAACTGCCGATATCTATCCGTCAGTCTGTTTGCATCTGTAGTCCGGACTTTGGGCTGTTACGTACAGGGGCTTGCCACTCGCTCACGCGTCGGGTTTCCTGGGGGCTGCGATAAAAGCCGGATGTGCTTGCTTTTGGAAGCCCGACGCGTAAGCGAGTGGGTACGCTGCCGTGATTTTTGCCGTTCTTCCGGTGTTGGTTAACTGCCGATATTTATCCGTCAGTCTGTTTGCATCTGTTTGCATCTGTATGCCGGACTTGGGCTGTAACGTATAGGGCTTGCCACTCGCTCACGCGTCGGGTTTCCGAGGGGCTGCGATAAAAGTCGGATGTGCTTTGCTTTTGGAAACCCGACGCGTAAGCGAGTGGGTAGGCTGCCGTGATTTTTGCCGTTCTTCCGGTGTTGATTAACTGCTGATATCTATCCGTCAGTCTGTTTGCATCTGTATGCCGGACTTTGGGCTGTTACGTACAGGGGCTTGCCACTCGCTCACGCGTCGGGTTTCCTGGGGGCTACGATAAAGGCCGGATGTGCTTTGCTTTTGGAAACCCGACGCGTAAGCGAGTGGGTGGGCTGCCGTGATTTTTGCCGTTCTTCCGGTGTTGGTTAACTGCTGATATCCATCCGTCA
>CALGJU010000289.1 GCA_937928685.1 uncultured Granulosicoccaceae bacterium | reverse complement strand
CGAGGTCGCAGTGGCGGTTGATGTGATTGATACGCTGGGGGCGGGTGATGTGTGGCATGGAGCGTTTGCCTATTCGCTGGGCGGTGGGAATGGCGAATCATTTGCTGTTAAGTACGCCAATGCGGCTGCTACACTTAAATGTGCCCGCCCCGGGGGTGGGCGTGCCTGTCCTGATAGCGAAGAGGTGAACCTGTTTTTACGTGAGCATTGTGGTGACCTGTATGGTTAGGTCGGTCGGTAGTGGTTTTCTATATCTTCGAGCCGAGCTTCGCGCCACCATTCAACCACTTTTTGATATGCCATGGCCAGGGCTGTATACGACGGGAGCTGAAAAAGTATTGGAGCCGGCAACAGGGTTTGCCAGGTGCCCTTTATAATTTGTTGGGTAGAGTAAATGACTGGTAGAACCAATCGTCTTTATAAGCGCAAAGACAACAACAAAATTATCACGGATGAAGATATCTATCACATGCTGATGCTTCATAAGTATCAACGTGCCAGTTTGCGCTCGATAGCACAGAAATTTTCTCTGAGTGTCAGTGAGGTAAGAACAATAATCGGCAGGCGATCAGGGGGTAGTTGCTGTGGGTAAAAACAGCGCGTCCACGGCCGGGGCATTACACGATCATAAATTGATCGTGTAATTACTGGTATCGAGAACTGCGGTTGCGCCTATGCGCTAAGCCTGAAGGCCGGAATATCTATTTTTCCGCGACGGTAGAGCGATGCATATAGCCTGTGATGAAGCTGCGATCAGTCAATGATATCTCGTACCATTCGCCCGTCTGGCTCAGCACGGTAACGCCAGTGCCGATTGATAGTGATGTGATAATAGCACCATCAGTGCTTGGTTCAGTTCTTACATTGCTCCATTGCTGCAAAACCTGTAGTGCTTTATTGGATTCAATTTCAGTATAAACCGGCTTATTATTTTCTGTCGATAGGGTGCTGTATGTGTTGTTGGCCGCCGGTATCTCTTGTAACTCTATGTAGCCTGAGCTGGCATCGGAGGGTATAGCGTTCAGTACCGTCGTGGTTTGTGCAATTGGCAATGCGCTTGTTTCGTTGCTGTCTGCAGAGACCCGATCAGTCGAATTATTGGTGTTCGGCGTAATGGTGGTGCTTGTTCCGGCGCAGTCAATCTGATCGCACTCTCGCAAGCTGGCTAGATTGAATGGTGTCTTAATCGGCTGCTCTCCGGCGTAGCCCTGCATTGCGATTATTTCTTCCGGTGTGAGATCCGGTGCACTTGAAAATGCTAAAAAACCGATGAGCCCCAGCATTGCAGTGACACCGGCGAAGCCTGCCAGTGTCGTCTTGTAGTTGCTGACCCTTGGCCGATCGACATCGCGCAGGTCGTAGTCGTTATAGCTAATTCGATTTTGTGATTCTTTTATCCAGACTTCCTCTGTATGAGGGGCATCTTGCGGGTGACTGTATGCCGTCTCTGTCGGGTAGTTGACATCCCGTTGTTCGTTTGGCCATGTTTCGGCAGACCATGATTCTGCTGGCTGTTGTCCGTAGTTTTGCTCAGTGTAGCTTTGTTCAGGGAAGTGAGGTTCTGTTCGGTCGTTGTAGTGGTAGTCGTCTAGAAATTCGCGTCCGGGGTACATCACATGTTCAGGGATGCTTTCTGCGTATTCGTCCTGGGTAGACAGTGTCTCGCCCTGATATGTCTCGCCCTGATATGAACTGCGGCGTGAGGTGCCAGCATCGTCGTACTGATGTGTTTCGGCTCTGTAGTGGCTTTCGTCGGGGCGTCTGGTGTCATAGTCGGCATCGTCGGTACGGTAGAGATGATCGTCGTAGTAACGTTCGCTCTCTCTGCGCGGTGTTCTGTCACTATAAGTGTATTCGCGCTCGCTCATTAGCCTAACAATCCTGCAGTGGTGGTAACAACGTTGTTTTAGTTGAAGGGCTCAATAAAGCCACTTCCGATTGGGTCTTGTATTTGTAGATTTACAATCTGTCACGCGCTGCGTGTTTTACAGTGCGGTTTTCCAATGAACTTTCTAACTTCTCCACTGGAAATTACGGCGTGATAGGGCTGAAGCTTGAGTGAGTTTCGGGCCTTGTCCGCAGCTGGAGCAGTCTTGATTTTAATAAGCGCTAACTCGTCACGAAAAACGCGGAGATCTGATGGATCGTGTGTACGGTCAAGCGATTGACAGTAGGCGCATTCGAGTTGAGATGTGGATGTTATGACTACCAAAGAACTAAAAGTCGGAATGGCTTGATAACTGGTCACTATTCAGCACGAAATGAACCGCATTCCTATTTTTGTCTGCTTTCGCTGTTTTTGTAGCTATTCAGGGTGGGCCTGGCGTATTCATTGGTTGTCCGAGAACTAAGATCTACTGCGGTCGCGATATTTTGGCCAGCTATTACGATCTTTTCGTTAAAGAAGAATAACTATTCGCCTCTAACGATCAGAAATGTCTGACTCAAAATCTCACAACGGAGCTCAAGACCCTAGTCCTCGGACAGTCTCCTTGTAGATCGCGTGCAACATAATGTGTATTTGCGCATGAAGACTACGATTACAGATGGGTACCGATCGAACCTGGATGTGAGTGTGTTAGCTTAATTGCAGCTAAGCTACTCCTTTTTATAACTTCAACTCAAGTGAGTGTGCATTATTGCTATTTCCGATATTGACGCCCCGGTAAATCCCTGGGTGAGTGTGTGGTTTCAGCCGCAGAAAACTGCACTGTGGGTTAAGAGCACGCAGCCGTTTTATGGTGTGATAGTCGTGCTGTGTTTGTATGCTTTGATCTCATTTATTTCCGCAAGAGTTGGTGCAGGGCTTGAGGTTGAGGCGTCTCAATCTACTGAAGCATTGTCTGGTAAGCATCGCCTTGGCAAGTTAATAGATACCTGGTTGATGCCAGTGATGTTTTCAGGTGTGCTCTATTTGGTCGGGCGCTATCTTAAAGGTCAGGCGACATTCAAGAATATTGCCTGGGTGCTGGTCTGGAGTCAGTTACCGGTAATACTGATGTTAACTATTGCGCTGGTCTTGCAGATGGCAGGATTTGAAATCTATGAGCCAGTGTTCAATAACAAGATTTCCAGTGCTAACGGGCAAGTGTTGATTGAACCGCCACAGTTGCAAGTCAATGCACACGGACTCTGGTACTTCATGCTGAGTACCTTGTTCCTATTGTGGTCTTTTCAAATACTGTTGTCTGGTACAGCGGCGATTCAAGGTATTACCGTTAAACAAGCCCTTTGGTGGCTTACTTTGGCGATGATTATCCTAATGGTTGTGCGGCTGCCGGTAACGTTGGCGCTGGGAGACCGTGACATTCTAGATGTTTTTGGTTTGAAAGGGATTGTAGAGCTGGGGTAGGTTGGGTGTATGGTATGGCCAAGTAGCATTGCTGACCCGGTATCAAACCGCTACCGGGTCAGCAATGTTTCACTGCATCTTTTTTATATCAGTCTTTAAGTTCGGTAATTACACCACGCTCACGTAAGATTCTTATGATTTGCTCGGCGCATTGTTCGGCAGACATGTTTGATGTATCGACCAGAATCTCAGGAGACTTGGGTTGCTCGTAAGGTGAGTCAATGCCAGTGAAGTTTTTAAGATCGCCTTGCCGGGCTTTCTTGTACAGGCCTTTTGGGTCCCGCTCTTCGGCAATGGCCAGTGGTGTTTCAACAAAGACTTCAAGAAACTCATTCTCTTCTAGTAAGTTGCGTGCCATTTGTCTTTCAGCGCGAAACGGTGAGATAAAAGCGGTGAGTACAATTAAGCCGCTATCTACCATTAATCGTGCAACTTCACCGATGCGACGAATGTTCTCAACGCGGTCTGCATCAGTGAAACCAAGGTCTTTGTTCAGACCGTGGCGAACGTTGTCGCCATCAAGCAGGTAGGTATGTCTGCCTTCCTGTGTGAGCTTTTTCTCAACCAGGTTGGCAATGGTTGATTTTCCAGAGCCGGAAAGACCCGTAAACCAAAGTACACAGGACTTCTGTGTTTTCATTTTAGAGCGGACTTCTTTATCAACATCAACCGCCTGCATATGGATGTTTTGCGAACGTCGCAGTGCAAAGTTTAGCGTGCCTGCACCTACTGTTTCGTTGCTGATGCGATCGATTAATATAAAGCTACCAGTGGTGTGGTTGTCGTCATAGTTGTCGAAGGCGATCTGTCTATCAAGGTTAATATTGCAGTTGCCAATATTATTAATTTCAAGATTTTTAGCAGCATTCTGTTCAAGCGTATTGACGTTAATTTCAAACTTGATGTCAGTGATTGTTGCGGTTGATGTGCTGGTGCCACATTTAAGGAGATACTGACGGCCCGGTAGCATTGGCTCTTCGGTCATCCACACAATGGTGCTTTCAAACTGATTGGCGGAACTTGCCGGTGTCTCAGTGGTGGAGATGATATCTCCTCTTGAAATATCAATTTGATCAGTAAGCGTTAGCGTGACTGCCTGGCCTGCGACCGCTTGTTCGAGGTCACCGTCTTGTGTCACGATCCGTTCGATGGTGCTGGTTTTTCCAGATGGCTGTATGCGTATTGCATCCCCCGGTTTCACTGAGCCGCTGGCAATTGTACCGGCAAAGCCGCGGAAGTCGAGATTTGGACGATTAACCCACTGCACAGGAAGTCTGAATGGTTTGCTCAGTGAAAGTTCTCCGTCAACTTTTACCGTTTCCAGATAGGAGAGTAGGGTAGTGCCGTGGTACCAGGGCATGTTGATACTGCGCGTGGTTACATTGTCTGCCAACAGGGCTGATAGTGGAATCGCAGTGACGTTGTCAACATTAATGAGCTTGGAAAATTCGTTGAAGCTTTCAACAATGCCGTCAAAGGTGTTCTCGGAGTACTTAACCAGGTCCATTTTGTTAATTGCCAGAACAATATTTCGAATGCCGGTTAGTGATGCAAGATAGGCATGGCGTTTAGTTTGTTCAAGTACGCCCTTGCGAGCGTCAACGAGAACTATAGCAACATCCGCAGTGGAAGCGCCTGTGATCATATTGCGAGTGTATTGTTCGTGCCCCGGAGTGTCGGCAACAATGAACTTACGTTTGTCAGTGTTGAAGTAGCGGTATGCCACATCTATGGTAATGCCTTGTTCACGCTCCGCAGCCAATCCATCTACTAACAATGCAAAGTCGATATCATCGCCCTGAGTGCCATGCTTTTTTGAATCTGATTTTACTGCGCGTAACTGATCTTCGTTAAGTGCTTTTGATTCAAATAACAGTCTGCCAAGAAGCGTGCTTTTACCATCGTCCACGCTGCCGCAGGTGATGAGCCTGAGCATGTCTTTGTTTTCGTGAAGATCAAGATGCTTTTGGATGTCTTTTTTAATTACTTCGTTTGCAGCGACCATTAGAAATAGCCCTCTTGTTTTTTCTTTTCCATGGATGCGGCGCCGTCGTGATCAATCATCCGGCCTTGTCTTTCAGATTGATTGGAGGCAAGCATCTCTGTAATAACTTCCGGTACTGTGGTGGCGCTGGATTCGATAGCGCCAGTCAGCGGATAGCAGCCAAGTGTTCTAAATCGAACACGTTTCATCATGGGGACTTCACCCATGTTCATTGGCATACGGTCGTCGTCAACCATGATCCAGGTGCCATCTCTAAGTACCATGGGTCGTTCGGCGGCAAAATACAGAGGCACTACCGGGATTTGTTGCTGGTGTATGTATTGCCAGATATCAAGCTCGGTCCAGTTTGATAATGGGAAAGCTCGGATGGATTCACCTTTTTTTATTTTGGTGTTGTAGAGATTCCAAAGCTCAGGGCGTTGGTTTTTAGGATCCCATCTGTGTTGTTCTGTGCGAAATGACAATACGCGCTCTTTGGCTCGGGACATTTCTTCGTCGCGTCGCGCGCCGCCGAATGCTACGTCAAACCCATGCTTGTCGAGGGCTTGTCGCAAGCCCTGGGTTTTCATGATGTCTGTGTGTAGTGCAGAACCATGAGTGAAAGGGTTTACGCCTCTCTCTACGCCTTCGGCGTTAGTGTGTGTGATGAGTTGAAGGCCAGAGTCTTTGACTACTTTGTCTCTAAAGTCGTACATTGCCTGAAACTTCCAGCCGGTATCTACATGCAAGAGCGGAAACGGTGGCTTGGCAGGGTAAAAAGCTTTTTGCGCTAAGTGCAGCATAACGGCACTGTCTTTGCCGATTGAATAAAGCATGACCGGTTTGTCGGCCTCAGCGATCACCTCTCGCATAATGTGAATGCTTTCGGCTTCCAGCCTTTGTAAGTGAGTCAGGGGCATGGTGTTTGTATTCCGTTGTTTTGTTGGTAGCCCAGGGGAATCATTGTTTGATTCTTGTGGCGTTGTATTGTTCTGTTGGGTGGTAGGAGCAGCAGTATTTTTTGTACGCACTGAACGCTCACTGGTGTTTTCGTTAATTTCTTCGTTAACATTTTTAGGAGCTTGGCTGGGTAGCTCGGGATGTTGATGAAAGCTTATGTGTTGTGACTGCTCCAGCCATTGACTTAATTGTGTATTAAGGCGTGGGTCCTGGCCTTGCCAGATAATGGTGAGGCTTGTGTTGTCGGACTGATTGTCCGTTGGGCTTGCGAGTCTGTTAAAGAAATCAATAAACCTTTCCACGTCAGTGGCGTAGTCGCCTGCAAGCCAGTAGTACTTTCCGCGAGTGGTGTGGGCGTAGATGTATTTTTGTAGCGTGTTGCTTTGGGTGCACCTGCAACTACTGGTATTTGTGCCGGCCCAATAGGTGACCGCATTGTGCTTTCGAGCGGTGCTGCTGATGTCGGCATAGTGAGTGTTGAGCCAATCGTTTTGCCGACCCGCTTCCTTGCATTGCTTGTAGAGGTTGGTGCTGTTGAGGTCCCATTCGTCAATATACTTACCGATGCTCCTGATGCTCGTCTGTGCGCCAAGGTCTTCACTTGCCTCTGAAAGAAGAGCCAATGTCCAAGGCGAGTTTGTGGCGGGTGGTTTGTTGAGTGCCTGTGTCTTTAATTGTTCCGCTAATTTTGTCGTGGCCGCTCGGTCACCGATTGGTCTTCCGCGAGGATTCACGTTTACCGCATCCCAGCCACCCGCAATGAACTGTTTGTGGGCGGCAATGATAGTCGGGGAGGATAAGTCAACTAATTTGCTGATTTCCTTTAGTTTGTGCCCTTCAAGCCTGAGTTTGACAGCCAGGCGTCGCCGCTCATTTAAAGGTGTGGAGGATGGGGAATCAGTGTTCATAGGGATTGTAGCGGTTGAAACATTAAACAGTTAAGTTGAATCTAATAAGTTAAATATTTAATTGCAAGAACTATGCTCACGAAAGGTGAGGGCTTGATTTTTCAACTTGTAAGGGAATTATTGCGTGCTGTTTCACCGTAGAAACACCTGGGTAAGGGGGGCGTAAAAAATTGAGAATTAAGGGGGAATTTGGTGGCAAGCGACGGGTGTTAGCCGTAATCTAGCGGTCTTAAGCGCTGTTTTGGTGCTGCTAGCCGCTTTGGCTTCCCCGAGGGTTTTATATGAATATTGCAGATAAATTTCCAGACAAATCACTTACCGTGGTCGCTGCTGCTGTGGCTCTGGCCTGCGGGCTTGCATTCTCCGGTCCGGTTTTCGCCGGCACCGATACTGATCAGGATGGCCTTTCGGATGCTGAAGAGGCAGAGCTTGGAACCGATGCCAATAACCCGGACACTGATTCTGATGGCCTGACCGATGGAGACGAGGTGAATCAGTACGGTACTGATCCCACCTGGCCGGATTCAGACAATGATGGTTTGTCAGACAGTCGAGAGGTATTTGACACCATGACTGATCCAAATCGCACTGACACTGATAAAGATGGTCTGACTGACGGCGCTGAGGTGAATCAGCACAATACCGACCCGATACTCGCAGACACAGATGGCGACGGAATCAACGATGGTCAGGAAGTCGCGAATGGTGGCGATCCGACCAATGGCGACATGGATGGTGACGGTCTCACTGATGCGGCAGAAGTATTGGCTGGTACCGACCCGAACAACCCGGATTCAGACAGTGATGGTTTGTCTGATGGACGTGAAGTCGCGGGTGGCAGTGACCCGCTTGATCCGGATATGGATGGTGATGGCATTCTTGATGGGCGGGAGATTGTCAACGTCAATGGCAGTGGTGAAATGACTGATGTTGATCGTGATGGCATTGCGAATTTTGCCGATCTTGATAGCGACAATGATGGACTGCCAGATAGTCTTGAAGGATTTGTAGATTCAGATGGTGATGGCCTTGCCAATGCGTATGATCTTGATAGCGACAATGACGGTATTGCAGATCTGGTTGAGGCAGGCGGCACTGACGCTAACAATGATGGTCGTGTAGACGACTCGGTTGATACAAACAACGATGGCATTGCAGATAGTATGGCTCAGGCACCACTTGCGCCAGCAGACACAGATGGCGATGGCACAGCGGATTATCTGGATCTTGATTCTGATAACGACGGTGTTCCCGATATTATCGAAGCGGGTGGTACTGATGCCAATGGCGATGGTCGGGTAGATGATTTTTCAGATGGCAACTTTGATGGGTTGTCTGATTCACTCGGTGGAATGGCGCTGACTGATGTCGACACGGATGGTGACCTTATTCCCAACCGCATCGATCTTGATTCAGACAATGACGGGCTCTCTGATCTTATAGAGTCTGGTGGTGTTGATGCTGATAACAATCAGATGGTCGATAACTTTACTGATGCCAATGGCGATGGTTTTGATGATGCGCTAAGTGGTGTGCCGTTAGTGCTTGCCGATAGTGATACTGATGGGATCAGTGACCTGATCGACAACGACGGCACGGTGGTAAGCCCGACAGGTCAATCGTCGAACAGTGTCCTGACAGGGCTTGAAGGTAATGGTTTTGGCTGTGTGCTTAGCTCAGGTGCTGAACGTGCAGATCCATCGCTTCCCTTGCTTGTTTTTGGTGCACTGTGCGGCTTGTTCTACAGTCGCAAAGCCAATGGCGCTAAAGTCAGCTAGATTTTCAGCTGGCGTTCCGTTTGCTGTGTGAGTTGTTAAAAAATGCTGCAATAGTATTGGCTATTGCAGCAGAGTTTGTTGGTTTCCCTTCTCTAACTGATTTTCTGGCCGCCTCAATCGCAGTATCGGGTAATACATCTTTACGTGCGTTGAATAACGCGTCGAAATACCCTTCCGTGAATTCTGGATGCGGTTGTATTGAGTAGGCTTTGTCACTATAGGCAAGGGCCGCATATTGGCAAAACGGTGTTGAGCCTATGACCTTTGCATCTTCGGGTAGTTTGACTACCTGGTCCTGATGCCAGGCGTACAAAGGTACCGTTGTATTGTGGCCTTCAAGGGTATATTCCACCCGCCCGACGGACCAGCCTTTATCGTACTTCTCTACTTTGCCGCCAAGTGCTTGAGCAATGATCTGATGTCCAAAGCATATGCCAACAATGGGAATGTCATTGTTGTAGGCATCGCGTATGAAATTTTCCAGCTGTGCAATCCATGGCAAGTCGTCATAAGCACCGAATTTTGACCCCGTAATCAACCAGCCGTCGGCATCATTAATTGAGCCCGGGAAAATCCCGTCAAGGCATGCCCATGATTCGAAAGTAAAGTCGTTGCCACCGAGCAAAGATTGAAACGCGATGTCGTAAGATTCGTGCACTTCTGCGGTTTCTTCCGGCGGGTAGCCGGTGACAAGGATTCCGATTTTCAAGGCTGTTGCTCTGCATAGATTTTGAGCGCTATTGTAAATCGCAATGGGTATTCAGGGTGATAATTGTTTCGTAAAACACCACCTGCCGGAAGCCGACAGGTGGAAAGGTTGGCAAATTGACAATCCAGTAATCGCAGGGGGTGGGCGATTACTGATCAGGATGGTTTGTGTCCTGACGTTTAAAATATTGTCATGACATCAACTAATTGTCAAGTGACGGTCGAAGTGCGGTGTACGGTGATAATGCGGTTGCGTAGGCAGTGGAACATTACGCAGCGGATGGTTGGCTGGTGTCAGTATATATTGCTTCCTTTGATGTGCTTTTTTGTCTGGAGACTGCTTGTCACTGGGCAATATGAGGTGGCGTTGTAATTCAATCTTGTGCTTATTCGCTGGGCCTCATCCGCTGACGTGGTGTCGGCGCAGATGATATTCTGACAGCCTCTTTGTTTGCGTTATTTTCGCGCCTCTATTTTTTTATGATGCAACAACACCAGCCTCTATTGAATCAGCTCGCCTCACTTGACGGGCAATTCAAGGTTCAATCTCACGCCCCTGAGGGTGAGAATTGGTTTGATATTGTTGTGGGGCGTCATCCGGTTTTGGTGTCAGCGCCTCACGCTTGTATGCATTTGCGCGATGGTGCACTAAAAATGCACGAGGAGTACAAGGGGGCGATAGCGCTGTATCTTGCACAAGCTTGTGATTGTCATGCCATCGTGACCAGTCATCGGGCTGACGAAGACCCAAACTGGACACTGGAAAGCGACTATAAAAATGCAATTCGATCTCTGGTTGAGCGGCACGACATAGGTTTTGTAATCGACTTGCACGGGATGATGAATCGATACCATATGGGGGTTGCCATAGGAACAATCAAAGGAAGCTCCTGTGATCCTTCTTTTGTTGAGCCACATTTTTCCGATGCTGGATTTATTTCTGCCAACGTAGATGCACTCAATCAGTCGGTTGCAGCCTGGCGCAATGTGGTGGTTGATCACCCAAGGTTTACCGGTGGTGTGGTTAATCACACGGTTACCCGTTTTGTAGCGCAACAGCTGAATATTCAGTCCGTGCAAATTGAGCTGGCCTCTGAAGTGCGAGTAGTGCGCTCCGCGGCGACGGCTGATTGGCCCCGTGAATATTATGGTAATCCAGAGGCGATCACCGCATCTGTTCACGCTTTACAGTCATTGATAGTGAGTATTGAATGTTAGGTGAATTGATCACTATTGAACTACTGCTGTTGGCGGCAGGAGTATTTCTACTGGCGGGAACAGTAAAAGGTGTGCTTGGCATTGGTCTGCCCACGATCAGTATTTCAATGCTTGCGCAGTTTGTCGAGCCCCGTATAGCGATCGCTTTTTTATTGTTCCCGGCAGTTATCACCAATTCGTGGCAAGTCTACCGTGGAGGAAATGTGTTGCAATCAGCGCGCAAGCTGTGGCCATTTGTTCTGAGTATGGCAGTGGTGATGTTTGTTGCCTCTCTGTTTGCTGCGCGAGCCAGTACTCAAACATTGATTGCCGGCATTGGCGTTATGGTGGTGCTGTGGACAATCACCAGTTTCATTGGAGCGCCACCACAAGTGCCGAAACATCTTGATCGATCTGTGCAGGTGTTTTGTGGTGTCGTGTCGGGGGTGATGGGGGGCTTAACCGCTATTTGGTCGCCACCGATGGTGATGTATCTGGTGTCCAGCGGTTGTGAGAAGAATGACTTCGTACGCTATACCGGCTTTATAATATTGTGTGGAACCATACCGCTTACATTGGGTTATATCGTCGGTGGTTTGTTGGATCGTTCTCTGGCTATTGCTTCCGCAATGATGATCGTACCTACCTTGTTGGGGTTTTCCATCGGCGAATATTTACGTAGATTTCTGGGCGGACAGCAATTTCAAAAAGCTGTGTTGATTGTTTTCTGTTTGATGGGGCTGAATTTAATAAGGCGTGCGTTATTGGTTTAGCTCTAGCCGGTGCGGTCCCTATGCCTCACGCCCGATGATAAGTCCGCCCGTATGCGCGGGATGCCTGGTACGTAAGGTCGCTCATGCAGTAAGCGAGACAAGCCCATGCACATCGCGGACTACTGAGTATCGAGCGGTTTGAACTGACAGACGAGCTGAATATCCCTCGCTCACGCTGGCGGGTTTATTATCGGGTACTCTCCGGCGTCAGTTGTACGGATGCGTCTTTTGCTGCTTTGTTGAAAATTCGTTATGTCTGTGGTTTAACGATACACACCGTCCCAGGGGGTGGTGTCCAGAGTGGCAGTTTTGCCGTCGTCAGCAACAGAGGGGCGGTTCAGAGTGATCATATTATTTTCATTGATTACCGCGTAATCCATATAGCCTAATCTTGCCAATGGCTGCATTGATGCAGTGTCCACTCTGCCGTCTTTGATGAACTTGTCGTCTATGTATACGCCAACTACCGAAAGAATGACTGTGGTGTAGCCCTGGTCTTCATTGGCAGGCAGGGGTACCGATTTCCACAGCTGGCATTCAAATGCAGCGGGGCAAAGTGCCACTCGTGGTGGTGTGACGTAGGTAGAGGCCACTGTGTCCAGTTCCGCCAGGTTGAACTCATTCACGGAGGTGTCTACCGAGGCGCTACTCATATTCATGCTGTCCATTTGTGTCACATTGGATACGCAGACTGTGCACTCTTTTGTTTCAAGGATGTTGTTCAGTGTGTCTTTGCCGTTGGCGATGGATGCGGCCAATATAGGCGGTCTGTCCGAGAGTGCATTAAAAAAACTGAAGGGTGCAAGATTCGGTTTGCCGGTCTCTGATAGTGTCGAGATCCAGCCGATTGGCCGTGGCACAACTAACGCTTTAAACGGGTCAAACTGCATGCCGTGGTCAGGGTTTGAGGTGTTGTAGTGCATGGTTTCTCGCAGGTTTTTGGTGCTGGGTGAGAATAACATTCTTGCCTTCGCGCTGGGAGAAGCTTTGTCCTTTTGCCTGTGCTTTAATCCGCTGATTGACCGGTCAGTATCAGGATCCCTTATGCATTCAACCGAATTGGTATTATCCCCTCGTCTTCGCAAAACGGCCTTTGAGGAGCGTGTGTTCGATTTGGGGATCCAGAGTTTCACTATATATAACCACATGACGCTGCCGGTGTCGTTCAGCAGCAACCCGGAGGCCTACCAGCATCTGTGCGAGCACGTGCAAGTGTGGGATGTCGCGGCCGAGCGGCAAGTGGAGGTAGTAGGGCCGGATGCGCTGCAACTCGTTGAGCTGATCACGCCGCGGGATATTTCTGCCTGTGCGGTCGGGCAGTGTGTTTATGCGCCTCTTGTTGATGAAGATGGCTTGATGGTCAATGATCCGCTTATTTTGCGACTTGCAAAGGACCGTTTCTGGATCTCGATAGCGGATTCAGACGTGATGTTATGGGTGAAAGGTATCGCCTATGGTCGCGGTTTTAATGTGAAGGTTTTTGAGCCAGATGTCAGCCCGCTAGCGGTGCAGGGGCCAAAGGCCGATGACGTATTGGCA
>CALGJU010000288.1 GCA_937928685.1 uncultured Granulosicoccaceae bacterium | reverse complement strand
TTGCCAAGCGCTTCAAAAGCCTGGTGGAGTATTCAATATTTGATTATCTAATGCAGCTCAGGTTGCAGTGGGCTCGATATAGCCAGCATCGCTTATCACGACGTCATCTCGACAGGGAAGCCCGACGCGTCAGCGAGTGGGTGCAGTCCGCTGAACTATCCGCAGGATATATGCAAAACGGATTCGTGAACTTAAACTTCTGCCATCTGAAAGATTATCGAATCTTTTAGCCGAAAAATGTACGAGACTGTTGTGATCTTAAGTCCACTCGCTCACGCGTAAGGTTTCCTGTAGCAGACAAGGCATGAGCGGGAGTATGAAATATCCAAAGAAGTTGCCCCCAGCTTTATAGCCAGCATCGCTTAACATGACGTCATCTCGCGAGCTGCTTGAAGATACACAATTGCCGTTGTGCAGCATCGCACATCAGGTGGGCTACGAATCTGATTTTGCGTTTGCCAGAACGTTTAAGAAAAGACTGGGGATCACCCCGACTGCCTATCGAAAGCAGCGAGGCGAAACAGATCCATTGACTTCAGTCACGCCCTTGAGTGTACTTTCAGCCGCGCGTTGACCTAATATTGCGGTAGTATCGGATCTCAGATCTAGGAAGCTTGTCCGGTTCCCGGAGGAAATACTCCTATGGGTTCATCAGTGCCTGATCAGTTCCGACTCCAAGCTAATTGAGATACATTAATGCACAAAGAGCTACAAGCGCGCAGAGACACTGGATTGCAGATAGTTCAGGCCGCCTCACTGTCAGCGCTACATTATTTCAGCGATATTGATAAGCTGGTTATAGAGCAGAAAGGCAAGCAGGATCTGGTGTCCGATGCTGACAAGGCAGTTGAAGTGCAAATCAAAGGTGCGTTGCTTGCGAGTTTTCCAGCAGATGGTGTTATCGGTGAAGAGCATGGCAGGGTCAGTTCTGAATCGGGATACACCTGGGTGATAGACCCGATTGATGGCACATCGAGCTTTGTTGCAGGTATGCCCGGCTGGTGTGTGGTGTTGGCGTGTGTTAAAGATGACGACGTAGTACTGGGCATAGTCATTGACCCGATTGCACAGGAGACTTATATCGCTGTAAAAGGTGAGGGCGCGACCCTGAACGATAGACCGCTTTCGGTTTCCAGCTCACAAAGTCTGGCAGAGGGTTCTACGGCGGTTGGCTACTCATCACGAGTGGAGGTTGGGCCGACGGTTCAGGTGTTAGAACACATTATGCAGGCGGGAGGGGTTTTTTATCGCTGTGGTTCGGGCGCACTGATGCTGTGTTATGTCGCAGCCGGGCGTCTAATTGGTTATTGTGAATCTCATATGCATGCATGGGACTGCGTCGCCGCGCTACTGATCATACAAGAGGCCGGTGGAACGGTTGAACTGGTTGATACAAAAGAAATGCTGGCTCAAGGTGGCAGGGTATTGACTGCCTGCCCGGGGGTGTATTCACAGTTGGAAAGCATTTGTCGAGAGGCTGATCTTTGATCATGTGAGTGGTGGTGGTCTCTCCGGTTCAGTAATACAGATAGCAATGGTGGTTTGAAAATATATGAAGAAAGAGCAGTCAAAGGATCCATTACATGGAGTTACACTCGAAATGATCGTGACTGAATTAGTTGATCATTACGGGTGGGATGGTCTGGCCAAAAGAATCAATATCAATTGTTTTAAGAGTGATCCATCGATTAAATCATCGTTGAAATTTTTACGCAAAACTCAGTGGGCCAGAGATAAAGTTGAAGCGTTGTATATTTCAAGCAAAGGGTAGGGGGTGATGTCGGAGTGTCAGAGCGATCTGTTTTCTCTCTATTTCATGGTTATCACTAAAAGGTATGAAGAAAACAGGTCAGGCTCGTAGTCCGATATCGCGAGCCGGATTAGCAAACAATGACATAAGGTTTGGGTGTCGTTGCAAAATATCCTCGCAAGTTGGCAGGCGGTCAGGGAAGAGTCGGCCGTTCTCCCACACGGCTACGCCGTCGAGCGTCACGGTAGGGTCAAGCACGTTCCAAGAAATTTCCCCGGGGGCATAGTCACCACAGGTGTGAAAGTGCAGGATACGAGGGCTGCCGAATGCGCTGCCGGACCATCTTAAGATGTCTTGTTCGGCATCTGTTTCAAACTGGCACCTGGGGTGAATACCTGCATGCCATGAGTCAACACACCATGGGTCGATACTAAATTGCTCGCTTACATGGTAGTAGTGATTTTCTACCAGTGTAATGTCAGCATCAGTACCTTCGAAGCGGGTAATGCGTTTGTCTTCAATGTGGGCGATCACATCATTCGGCAGCGGTAGGTGATACGGATCGTAGTAGCGAGAGCCGGTGCCAACTAAAAAGCGACTAAGAGCAACTCGACCGGTGAATCCGGAGCTGGTTATTGGTGTAGGTACCAGCAAGGGAAAACGTTTGACACTGACTTCTGTTGACAGGCAATCAGGCAGCAATGGCCCGCCCTTGAAGTCGGTGCCGCGAGGGCAGGTAACGCGAATGCTATCGGCCATGCTGAATGCTCGATCAATCGCTGCTTTGATCTCACCCATGCCGCTATAGCAAGCTGTTCCAAAACTGGAGTTAAGCGCTGTACTATTTAATGTGTAGCACATGGTGGAGGGAGGCAGTTGCGGGTTTTTTGAAAAGCGTATTTGGTCACCTACCCGTGAAAAGAATATGATGTGGTCGTAGCCAATGAGTGAGCTGACAAAATCGTCAACTTCACTTTCATTGCTTATGTATGACTTGGTCTGCGATTCAAATACCTGCATGCCAAGTGCAATGCTGGCATCCGCCACTAACTTTGGTGCTTGCTCGTCATACAAGCCGGCGGCAGCCTCTTCACTCACGATGAGAAGTTTCTCTCCCTTACGTCCGTTCACACAGTCGCGTAGGAGGGCGATAGCGCCTGCGAAATTCTCTGGCTCAACGCCCGGCCTGATAGGCGAGGTCATTTTTTATCACTGTTGGAGTAGTAGCCTACTGTGTCTCCGTCAGTGGTGACGCCCAATCCATTCAGTAGTCGATTAACGTAGTTGAAGTAGCCGATAATTTGATTGGCCTCAAGAATTTGACCATCGTCAAGGCCTGCGTTTTTTAGGTCGGTGACATCACTTTGTTGCATTTGACCGGGATGTGCAGTGAGTTTTCTGGTATAGCGCATGAGTGCCAGTTCAGCGCCTTCGAACACAGTTTCCGGTGAGTCTGCATGAAGGGCTTTTTCTATAGCGTCTGCTTTGCTGTCATCAGCGATTAGGTGTTTTGCATTGGCCCAATGATTCGCCAGTGAGTAGTCGCAATTGTTCAGTATAGAAACATAAGACGAGATGGTCTCCTGCAGCCAGGTGGGCAGTGTATTGGTGTTGTCGTGCAGGGCGGCTCTGTAAAGTGCTACATGTCCGCGCATTGTATTGGGTCGGTGTGAATGCACCCGCATTACGTTATCTACTGTGCCATGAGGGGTGCGAGCCAGCTTAAGGGCATCCAGCAGGTTTTCATCTGCGTCGGCGTCGCTAATCATACTGATCCAAGCGCTCATATATTACCGCTGCCTCTTAAATAACAATGCTGTTAATGTTGCTGACACTGGCTAAGCCTGTTTGTTTTCAGTGCGATAGGAAAATGCTTTTGCAAATCGCCACAAGAGATAGTCCCCGCAAGTAATAGCGTCTTCACTTGATTGCAAGCCGGGTATTGTATTTGCGTCAATGATGGTTTCAGGGTTGGGGTCAAATGCCAGTACAAGTGACAAGCGTTCACGGCCTGAGGTATTGACCACTCTGTGCGGGGTAGACTTATATTCACCGGCGGTCCAGCGTGATAGCAAATCACCAACGTTCACTAACAGCGTGCCTTCCATTGGTGGTGCATGGATCCAATCACCGTTGACGTCCTGAACTTGCAAGCCACCGGTGTTGTCCTGGCACAGTACAGTTAATACACCAAAGTCGGTATGCGGTCCTACGCCGAATTGTTGCTCACCAGAGTCTTCAGGCTGTGCCGGGTAATAGACAAATGACGCTCTGCTTAAGGGTCTGTCATTGGTTTGCAGAAAAAAATTATGCTCAAGCTTTAACGCAATGGCAAAACCTTGCATAAGGGTTGCGGCCACTTGATGCGCATGGTGGAAATATTCCATTGC
>CALGJU010000287.1 GCA_937928685.1 uncultured Granulosicoccaceae bacterium | reverse complement strand
TAGGGTTTGACTTTATCTGCGCAGAAGATAAGCTTCCCCGTTCCGGAGAGATGGCCGAGTGGCTGAAGGCGCTCCCCTGCTAAGGGAGTATGGGGTTTATAGCTCCATCGAGGGTTCGAATCCCTCTCTCTCCGCCAATTTATTTTGTTGTGTATTTTTGTTGTGTATTTTGTTGTTAAGGGTCGTGGGCATAATTTATATGCACATGAGTAATCCTTCTCCTTGACGACCAGGCACATTGCCATCATAATTGCGCGACTGGGCGCCCGTAGCTCAGCTGGATAGAGTACCTGGCTACGAACCAGGTGGTCGGAGGTTCGAATCCTTCCGGGCGCACCAATTAATCCCTACCGTGAATGTAAGTCCGCTAGCCGGGCACCCAGTGAGCGGCACCCAGTGAGATAGTGAAGATGTTATCGGTGTTAATGTGTCTGGCCATCGCTGCAATGTCCCTGGTGATCATTACCCGTCGCAATAGTAGCTAGTGTGGTTAATTTATCAATCTATACGTAAGGTTGATTCTGCTGTGCTGCGATTTTTTTGTTCTGGGGAGCGAATGCTGCCATTGCGATTGAGTGTCACCTAGCATCAGGAGTAGGCTGCCGTTGTCCAGTGTCACGGTATGCTTGATGGATTTATCTTTTTTATTTCGAAGTACAAACTTTCTTGTATCACCCAGACTGAGAGAAGCGATTTGCGGCTGCGCACCCAAGCAGGCTTCGTCATCGCTGTGCCATCCCATGCAATCCTGGCCATCGCGATACCAGTTAACCAGTACGCTGTTTAATAGCAGGCCGCTGTGCTGTTCAATTTTTACTTTCAGTTCATGTAACTCTGCTGTCCAGGGTTTCGCATCAAAGTGAGTGCCGGAATAGGCGTAAGCGCGTTCTCCGTACCAGGCATTTAATCTTGGGATATCTACTTTTTTTCCAAACATGGTTATAGTTGACTGAATCCAATCCAGCTGGTGCTTCCACAGCTCGAGCAGATGCTCTGAATCAGCGCGGCTTATAAAGCCTGGTAGGTAGTGTACTGCCGCAGTGGAGCTGAGCTGCGTGATGGTTGAGTCGTTGTTCACAGCAACTTGGTACGTAGTGTTGACAGTGTTGTAGTGAGCTCGCCGTTATATTTCAGTGTAGCGATATCATCTGCACGGGTGACCCCGTCATTGATGACAATGATTGGAATGCCATGCTCTTTGGCGGTACGACAGAACCGGAAGCCCGAGAACACCATCAAAGAAGTGCCAACACAGATTAACAACTTGCTCTGTAGTAACTTATCCATGCAATTTTGTACACGATCTTTTGGAACGTTATCGCCAAAGAAAACCACATTGGGCTTAAGAATGCCGTTGCAGCGCGAACAGTTTGAGACGTTGAATTGTTGAATGTATTCATCTGCGATCTGTGCGTCGCCATCCGGTGCCGCAGAGAAGTCCAGGCCGCTGATATCCGGATTCTGTTTTTGCAGTCTCTGTTGAAGCAGGTGTCTTGAGCTGATCTCCCCGCAATGCAGACATACCACCTCGGACAAGCTGCCGTGTAGCGGGATGGCGTTGTCACTGCCAGCTGCATGATGGAGGCCGTCAACATTCTGTGTGATGACGGTAGAGACAACCTCGCTTTGCTCCAGGGCAGCAATGTCAGTATGTGCTGAATTTGGCGTGGCTTTGGAAAATACCGGCCATCCAAAAAAACTCCTGCACCAATAGCGTTGTCTGATGCTCTCGCTGGCTCTGAACCTCGGGCCCTCTATTGGCTTGCTATGAATCCAGTTGCCTTCACTGTTGCGATACACAGGCAGGCCGGAATTTGCGCTAATACCGGCTCCTGTCAGGACAGTAGCTGGCAGGTTTTGCCGGATCATCTTCAGCAGTTCATCGGTTTGGCCAGTCAATGTGGACAGCCTCGAATGGTTAGGTAATATTGCATTGGCTATTTAAACCGGTTGATGCCGTCCTTGCAGGTGGCGAGTGCCATTGGTGTTGAAGCGTCGGAGGACAAAAAGAATTTCAGTGTGTTCTTGCGTGTGCAGGCGCTTTGAAACCAGACAGAGTGGCCCATGCCCGCCATAATGGTGGTGGTTACATTGCTAAAGTTATCTGCTGTGTTGCTGATATCCCGTCGGCTTATGACAGGGTCAAGATCGCCAGCAAGAATCAGTGTTTTCGTTTTAAATAGCTTGTCGGTTTTAATTTTATTGTCAGTCCCGACATTTAGCTTCTGGCAAATTTTCGATTCCTGCTCCATGGCGAGCAATGATTCTGCAGAATATTGTTGTGTGCTGTCCGGGTGCTGACGCAGATAGGCTTCCTCGAGCGCAGTTCTTTCTTTGCAGTGAATTGACCAGCTCAGGGCATCGGCAAAATCCAGATCACTGCCGCTAAACCAATAGTCCTCTGCGAACTGTCTTAGTGCCTTAACCCGGCCGCTGTGTAGCTGATCTATTACTGTAGGTATGTCTGTGATCGAGTAGTTGTTATAAGCGGCAGTGATCAATATATCGATCAGTGTGGTGTGGCTTACGATCAGCTTTATGTTGCGTCGTGCTGTTTGGTTTTCGTCAGCCACTTTTATCTTTACTGAGTAAGGTTTTTCGGTGGCACGTTTCAATACAGTTTGAAATTTTTCTTTGACTCTCGGGTGTCTTTTGTTGCAGTGGCGAGTTTGTTCACACAGAGTGAGTATTCTGTTGACTGATGAGATGGATGATTCCACGGTAAAGGGCTGTTGGAAGTCGATCGGTACCGGGGAGTCAAGCACGATGCGGTCAAATCTCTGTGGCTCCAGCACTTCGATAGCCTGTGCAATCACAGTGGCGTAGGAAGTGGCCAGTGTGTTCCAAGAGGCGTACGAAAGTGTGTCCATGATCGTGAGGAAATCTTTTGCAGACTGATAAGTATCGAAGTGGGCTAAATCGATATTGTCTGTTCGAATCCGGTTGCCGCAGGCAGTTATAGCCGCATCGTAGCCAGTCAGTTCTTCCTTGAATGTCTGGCTGCGAACCGCGGAGCGCTTGAAGGCGGCGCTGGTTTCGGCGCATCGAAGGTGTGGTTTTGAATATCCGGCTCCACGTTGATCAACAATAATTATGTCGAACCCCGCTGCCCGCAGGCTGCTGTAGTCCCGAAGATAGTCGCCCGGTGAGTACGGGTAGCCGAAGCCCATTGGTCCACCGGGTCCGCCGCCGCCCGGAATGAGAATCGCCTGTGATGACGGGTCATTGCTAAGCGTTTGTGTTTGCCCGGCAATTAATACTGGCAGTGTGATGGTTTGGTGATCGGGTTTGTCGTGATTAAGCGGTAGCTCGATAAAGCCACAGCGTACTCTGGATGCGCGCTCGTTGATAAAGTCGGTGCAGTCTGCGGTTTGTATGGTGGGATAATTGTGGACAGGAGCGGCTGCGGTTGAGGTATCTGCCAGCGACGCTGTACAAAATAGAAAGCCTGAAACTTTAATAAGAAAAAAGAAATGCCTGGCAATTGTCAAAAAAACCCCGGAAATGCAAGTAGTCGGATTGCGAATTTGTAGTGTTAGAAGCAACGGCTTTGTTGTTTTAAACATAGCGGAATCGGTGTCGATAAGTCTATAGTTGGACTAAGGAACGTGAGTTCCCGCCGACTTTGAAGCCTGTTGCGCCAGCTCAGATGTTACAGAGGACCGGCTGTGATAGTTCATTTAACGTTTAGCGGCCAGCTGAACTGATCAAGACAATGAGAGTTCCCGTTGATTCCACAGTTTGAAGTATTGCCAGGATATCACCACACCCTTGGTGCAACCTGGGATGGAGCCGGGGTTAACTTCGCGTTGTTCTCGGCCCACGCTGAGCGTGTGGAGTTGTGCATATACGATACCTCCGGCAAGCGCGAGCGCGAGCGAATAACACTGCCTGAGTGCACCAATGACATATGGCATGGCTATGTGCCGGGTATTGTGCCGGGGGATTGCTATGGTTACCGGGTATATGGACCGTATGATCCTGCGCACGGGCACCGGTTTAATCACAACAAGTTATTGATTGATCCGTATGCCAGGCAACTGATTGGCACTGTAAAGTGGTCCGATGTACATCTGGCATATCGAACCAACAGTCCACGGGAAGATTTATCTTTTGACCGGCGTGACAGCTCAAGAGCCATGCCTAAGTGTGTGGTTGTGGATCCCGCTTATACCTGGGGAGATGACAGGCGCCCGGATATTCATCTGTCAGACAGTGTGATCTATGAAGCCCATGTTCGAGGCCTCACTATTAAACATGAAGCGCTCGATGAGTCGATCCGTGGAAGTTATGCGGGACTTGGTGATAAAAAAATCATACAGCACCTCAAATCCCTTGGCGTCACAACGATTGAGTTAATGCCAATTCATCATTTTGTTGATGATCGATTTCTGGTTGATAAAGATTTAAAAAACTATTGGGGCTATAGCACACTCAATTTTTTTGCGCCGGAGCAAAGGTATTTCTCTGGGCAGGGCGATCTGGCCGAGGTGAAGCAAATGGTGCGCAAGTTTCATGATGCCGGCCTGGAAGTGATTCTTGATGTGGTTTACAACCATACCTGCGAGGGTGATCAGCGTGGACCAAGCTTGTCGTTTAAAGGCATAGATAACAGCTCATATTATCGTCTAATGCCGGATGATAAGCGTTACTACATTAACGACACAGGTTGTGGCAACACCTTAAATCTTAACCATCCGCGCGTACTGCAAATGGTCATGGATAGCTTGCGATATTGGGTTACTGATATGCATGTTGATGGTTTCAGGTTTGATCTGGCGACATCACTTGCACGGGATAAACACGGCTACAATGACCGCTCAGCCTTTCTTGTTGCCGTTGGACAAGACCCGGTGCTGAGTCAGGTGAAGCTTTTTGCCGAGCCTTGGGATATCGGTCCGGGCGGTTATCAGCTGGGCGGTTTTCCAGCTGCATGGTCTGAGTGGAATGACAAGTATCGCGACAACGTCAGGCGTTACTGGCGTGGTGATGACGGCATGTTGCAGGAGTTTGCCAGTCGCGTTTTTGGCTCGAGTGATTTATTTAATCATAGCGGGCGAGGTGCGTGGTCAAGTGTGAACTTTGTTACCACGCATGATGGATATACGTTGGCGGATGTCGTCTCTTATAAGGACAGGCACAATGAAGCCAACGGTGAAAATAGTCGAGATGGTCACAACGCCAACTACTCTGATAACTACGGCGTCGAAGGCCTGACCGACGAGCAATCCATAATTGATTATCGGAATCTGCAGCGTCGCAATATGATTGCCACAGTGCTGTTGTCTCAGGGCGTACCTTTGTTGCTCTCGGGTGATGAGATGGGCAAGACGCAAGGCGGTAATAATAATGCCTATTGCCAGGACAATGAAATTAACTGGATAGACTGGTCTTTGTGCGAGAAGGATGCGGAATTTCTTTCGTTCGTTAAGTCAGCCATTGCACTGCGCAAGTCACAGCCGTTATTGCGCTTGCGGCGTTTTGTTGATGCTGAGAATGATCAGGTAACTGCCATCTGGTGTGAACCGAGTGGCAATCCGATGAGTGATCATCAATGGACCGAGTCATTTGCCAAGTGCGTATCACTTTTGATTTCGAATACAAAAGCAGCGCAGGATTCAGGGCAGTCAATTGAGAACTTATTAATTGTTTTCAATGCCAGTAAAGAGGTAGTGGAAATACAGTTTCCGGCGCTTGCCGGTGTATCTGAGTGGCAGTGTCAGCTGGATACGGCGAAAACCGGCCCTATAAGTGTGGCGCCAGTGGCCGACAACTTCAGGATGGCGGCGAGCGCTTTGTCGGTCTACTCGCCGATCACGTAGAAATTAATGCAAAGAGTGACCTGCGTTACTCTTTGCTGTGAAAGTAATAAACAGAATTTGTTTGGGATTATCCGATGAAGAAAGTGCAGGCACTGCCCCCGCTGGGGATGGATAACGCTGCGATCGATCATGACTTCAGGCGTCACCTGGGCCATACCCTGGGCAGTGTTGAGTCTGAAGCACAGTCGCGTGAGATATATGAAGCGTTGGCGCTAGCGGTGCGTGATCGACTGATGGAGCGCTGGAAAGCCACACGTGTAGAGCAGGAAACCAGTGGAAACAAGCGAGCGTATTATCTGTCCCTGGAGTTTCTGATGGGCCGCGCACTTGGCAATGCGATGCTGAATCTGGACATTGAAAAGTCGGTGAAATCAACCTTGTATGAATATGGCCTGGAGCTTGAGGACGTAGCCAACGAGGAGGCTGATGCAGGTCTGGGTAACGGCGGCCTTGGTCGGTTGGCGGCGTGCTTTCTGGATAGCTGTGCGACACTGAATTTGCCAGTAGTGGGTTATGGTATTCGCTATGAATACGGCATGTTCCGGCAGGAGATTCAGGATGGTGCCCAGGTCGAAGAGCCTGATCACTGGTTGCGCAATAGTTATGTGTGGGAAGTGCAGCGGCCGCATGACACTCGTCATGTTAAGTTCGGTGGGCGCAGTGAATTTTATGTTGATGCACAAGGTGCGTCACGGGTGCGTTGGGTAGATACTGAAAACGTACTGGCTGTGCCGCATGATACTGCGATTCCTGGCTATGAAAACGATACGGTGAATACCTTGCGTCTGTGGAAAGCGGCTGCTTCTGATGCGTTTGAGCTCGGTGAGTTTAATGCCGGCCGATACCCTGAATCGGTAGCGAGTAAGAATGAAGCTGAGCACATTTCCATGGTGCTCTACCCGAATGACAGTAGTGAGAACGGCAAGGAACTGCGACTGCGTCAACAGTATTTTCTCGCCTCTGCGAGTCTGCAGGATGTGCTGGCACAGTGGGTAAAGGCTAACGGTAGAAACTTTGACAAGTTTGCAGAGAAGAACTGCTTTCAGCTGAATGACACTCACCCGAGTGTAGCGGTAGCGGAGCTTATGCGGCTACTTATGGATGACTATGAGCTGAGCTGGAATAGCGCCTGGGAGATTACCTCAGGTACGATGGCTTATACCAATCATACCTTACTGCCTGAAGCGCTTGAGCGATGGCCGGTAAGTCTGTTCAGAAAATTATTGCCACGTGTGGTGGATATTATTTTTGAAATCAACGCACGATTTTTACAGCAGGTATCGAACAAGTGGCCGGGTGATACAGAGCGGCAACGCCGCATGTCAATTATTGAAGAGGGTCCGGAACCGCAGGTTCGTATGGCATATCTTGCAATTGCAGGAAGTTTTTCAGTCAATGGTGTGGCCGCTCTTCACACAGAGTTACTTATTGATGGTTTGTTTCGTGATTTCTGTGAGCTGTGGCCCGATAAGTTTAACAACAAGACCAACGGCGTAACCCCCAGACGCTGGCTGGCCGCGTGTAACCCTGAATTGCGGGAGCTGCTCGATACCACCATCGGTGATCAATGGATAACCAAACTTGATCAGCTAGACAAGCTCAGCGCGCATGTCAATGATGAGAAACTGAGAGAGCACTGGCGGCAGGTTAAATTCAGCAACAAGCGCAAGCTTGCACAACTGATCAAGCAAGACTGTGGGGTAGAGTTTGATATCGAGAGCATGTTTGATGTTCAGGTTAAACGCATTCACGAGTACAAACGCCAGTTACTGAATTTGTTGCACGTGGTACATTTATACAATCGGATAAAAAAGGGCCATAGTGAAAATTGGACGCCCAGGAGTGTATTGATCGGTGGTAAAGCGGCTCCCGGTTACTACATGGCCAAGCAAATAATCAAGTTGATAAACAACGTAGCAGGGGTTGTTAACAACGATCCGGAAGTGGGCAATAAACTGCGTTTAGCGTTCCTGCCGAATTATCGCGTCACAGCAATGGAGGTCATCTGTGCCGGTACCGATCTGTCCGAGCAGGTGTCTACAGCAGGTAAAGAGGCCTCCGGTACCGGTAATATGAAATTCATGATGAACGGTGCCATCACGATAGGTACGCTGGATGGCGCGAATATCGAGATACGTGAAGAAGTTGGTGATGAGAATTTCTTTCTGTTCGGCTTAACTGCCGCAGAAGTGGAATCAATGCGCCCGCATTATGATCCGCAATCAATCATAGAAGCCGATGAGGGTTTCAGTGAGGTCATGGCACTACTGGAAAGTGGCCATTTCAATCAATTTGAGCCAGGTATATTTGATGCGGTAATTGCAAGTATTCGCAACCCGAATGATCCGTGGATGACGGCAGCTGATTTCAGAACCTATGTTAACGCACAAGAGCAAGCGGCAATGGCCTATCAGGATGTTGAGCGCTGGACAACCATGAGCATATTGAATACTGCTAAAAGTGGAAAGTTTTCGTCAGATAGAACTATTGCAGAGTATAATAGCGACATTTGGAAACTAAATACTTAGTAGCCAATAATTATATCCGCAAGGATAATGTCGTGGTGAAAACATATGGCGAACAGTAGCAATACTGTTCGTCATTTTTTATTCTGAAAGCGTAGAGATAATTCTGGAGAACACTGTGATGAGCAATTTGTCTGACTCGGCTCCATGGAAAGCATTGCAGTCGCATCATGAAGTCGTTCGTGATCTGCATATGCGTGATCTTTTTGCAGAAGATCCGGATCGCTTTAGTAGGTTCTCGGTGAGTGCGTGTGGTTTGTTGCTTGACTACTCCAAGAATCGAATCACCACAGATACGATGAGTAAGCTGCTAGCGTTAGCCAGAGAAATCGATGTGGCTTCACACGCCAAGCGCATGTTTTCCGGTGAGCGCATCAATACCACCGAAGATCGATCCGTGTTGCATGCCGCACTGAGAATGCCAGCAACTGCTGAGTTGCACGTCGACGGTGAGGAGATAGTCGCGCAAGTTCATGAGGTGGCGGATCACGCCGCTGCTTTCGTCAATAGAGTGCGCAACAAAGAATGGACCGGTTATACCGGTAAACCGATCAATACCATTGTTAATATCGGTATTGGTGGTTCGGACCTTGGCCCATTAATGGTCTGCGAGGCGTTAAAACCGTGGCAGCAGAAAGATATAGACTTTCACTTTGTCAGCAACGTAGACGGCAGTCATATTGCGCAGGTGATCGAGTCGGTAGATATGTCGACAACGCTGTTTATTATTGCTTCTAAAACCTTCACCACACAGGAAACCCTGACCAATGCGCGCACGGCGCGCGATGCATTTCTACAATCAGGGGCAGCGGATAAAGATATTGCAAAACATTTTGTTGCTGTCTCTACCAATGCTGATGCAGTGGCAGAGTTCGGAATTGATGTTGACAACATGTTTAGATTTTGGGACTGGGTGGGCGGGCGTTACTCGCTTTGGTCAAGCATCGGTCTGTCAATCCGTCTGTCGGTAGGTAATGAGCACTTTGATGCCATGCTAAGTGGCGCACATCAAATGGATCGTCACTTTGCAGAAACGGAATATGAAAATAACATCCCTGTGATTCTGGCTTTACTGGGAGTGTGGTATGGCAACTTCTTCAATGCCAGATCACATGTGATTGAGCCCTATGATCAATACCTGCATCGATTCCCTGCCTACCTTCAGCAACTGGATATGGAAAGCAACGGCAAGCGTGTGCAAATGGATGGCACCGTGGTCGACTATGCGACAGGTCCTGTGATCTGGGGTGAGCCCGGAACCAATGGCCAACATGCATTCTTTCAACTGATGCATCAGGGCACTGATTTAATCACTGCAGATTTTATCGCACCGGTGAAATCACAGAACCCGATTGCTGAGCATCACAATATATTGCTGGCAAACTTTCTGGCTCAAACAGAAGCGTTGATGACCGGCAAATCACAAGCCGAGGTTGAGGCGGAGTTACGAGAGAAGGCGCTTGATGAGAAAGAGATCGCAGCGCTTGCACCGCATAAAGTATTCGAAGGTAATCGACCTACCAATACGATTATGATGGATGAATTGACGCCGACTGCGCTCGGGTCTTTGATTGCGATGTATGAACACAAGGTATTTGTGCAGGGCAAGATCTGGGGTATTAATTCGTTTGATCAATGGGGTGTTGAACTCGGCAAGCAGCTTGCCGCGACGTTGTTGGGTGAGATGCAATCGCAGAAAGTGGGTGAGCATGATAGTTCTACCGCCGGGTTGTTGGCTCACTGTCTTAGGGTGAGGTCCTGATTTTTTTTCGTTTTTGGTTGTGCGTGATTTGAGCGGCTTGACGTACTGGATATCCCTCGCTCACGCTGGCGGGTTTACCCGGGGGCGTGAGCGGCACGACGAGTTGATAGCTATGGCGTCAGTCTCCGACGGTTGGCAGAGAGGGATGATCCTGGAGCGTCAAGCCGCTCAAGTCTGAGGCAACCCGCCAGCGTCAGCGAGAGATCCCAGAGCGTCATGCCGCTCAAGTCCGAGGCAATCCGCCAGCATGAATCCCCGGCAAGCTATTGATGCAAGCTAAGCGAGGAGGCACCCGGCACGCCAGGCCCGGGGTTTCGCAGGGTACTCCAGACGCCAAGTTCACCTAAGCCCTCACAGGGACCTGCCTGCAGTGATCATTCCGCCCGCATCGTCATCTACCCAGCAGCGCTGACCAGGCATATTACAATAACCCCGCCGTCACACCGCAGTTTTTGCGCTTCTGCGGCAAGGTTGGTCGTCCCTGATCAGGTACCCCTTTTCTGTCTACTGCAGAATTTCAGGCTAGAGTGATTGGGCCCTGTGGGCTGACGGACGGAAATTAATGAAAACAGAAACACGTGCGGTTGTGATCGGAGGCGGCCTGGTGGGCTGCAGTATTCTCTACCACTTGACCAAGCTGGGCTGGAAGGACGTTATGCTGCTGGAGCGTGACGAGCTGACCTCGGGCTCTACCTGGCACGCCGCGGCCGGTATTCATGGTTTACATGACAACAACAATATTTCCAAGCTTCAGTACTACACCATTAAGATCTATAAGGAGCTTGAAGAGGAAACCGGTCAGGGTTGCGGTATTTTCCAGCCGGGTTCTATCTATCTGGCGCAAACCAAAGATCGTGAGCATCAGTTGCGTTTGCAGGCCGCTAAGGCGCGTTACTTTGATGTTGAGTTTCATGAGCTCTCACTGGCCGAAGCGCGAGACATGCATCCGCTGCTCAATACTGACGGCATCCGCTGTGCGATGTTTGAACCCGATGGTGGCAACGTTGACCCGTCGGGTGTTACCCATGCCTATGCCAAAGGGGCTCGCAACGCCGGTGCTGATATTCATCGCTTCACTCCGGTAGTTGAAACGAATCAAAGACCGGACGGCACCTGGGATGTGATCACACCTGAAGGCAATATTCACACTGAAGTATTGATCAATGCGGCTGGCTTGTGGGGTCGTGAAGTGGGCAGGCTCGCGGGTTTAGAGCTGCCGCTAATTCCTATGGAGCACCAGTACTTCGTCACCGAAGATATTCCAGAGATCGTCGCCGCCGGTCGCAGACTGCCATCTATAGCAGATCGGGATGCAGAGTTCTATCTGCGTCAGGAAGGCAATGGTTTGCTGGTGGGTGCGTATGAGAAGGATGGCCGTTTCTGGGCAGAAGACGGTACACCCCTCGATTTTGGTCACGAGCTGCTGCCTGATGATCTTGATCGAATTTCAGATAACCTTGAGCTTGCCTGTGATCGCATACCGGCACTGGGGTCTGCCGGTGTAAAAAAGGTAATCAATGGCCCGATGATCTGGTCGCCCGATAGTGCTGCGCTGTTTGGGCCTGTGCCCGGGCTTGCTAACTACTATTGCTGCAACGGGATTATCCCGGGCTTCAGTCAATCGGGTGGGTTGGGTCTGTTGATGGCGCAATGGGTAGTTGAAGGTGAGCCGGAACTTGATCTCTTCCCATGGGATATCGCACGCTATGGTAACTGGCCAACTAAGCCTTATACAAAAGCTCGTGCGCTGGATTGCTACGCCAATCGTTTTAAGATCCATTTTCCGTATGAAGAGCGGGAGGCGGGACGCCCGCTCAAGACTCGACCGGTTTATGAAAAGCAAAAAGCCAACGGCGCAGTGTTTGGCCTGAACTATGGCTGGGAGCATCCGTTGTGGTATGCAGCAGAGGGCATAGAGCCGCTAGAAGACTATGGCTTTGAAAGGCAGGACTGGTTCAACCACGTTCGCGATGAATGTGAAGCATTGCGATCATCGGTGGGTCTGCTTGATGTATCAAACTATGCAAAGTATGAAATCAAAGGGCCGGGTTGTGCAGACTGGTTAAATAAAATAATTGCCAACAACATTCCAACCGAAGTGGGGCGATCCTGCTTAACACCCATGTTGGGTGTGCGTGGTGGAATCGCCGGTGACTTTACCGTGACCAAGCTTGCGGATGATCACTTCTGGATGTTTGGTTCTGGTATGGCTGAGGAATATCACCGCAGATTCTGGGAGATGGTGCCTGCGCCTGAAGGAGTCACGCTTGAGTCGCGTACTGAGGATTGGTGTGGCTTCAGTGTGGCGGGGCCGAAGTCACGTGAAATGCTGCAACGCATGACCAACGTTGATTTGAGTAACGATGAATTTAAATTCATGCGATCAAAGCAACTTACCGTGGCAGGCATTGAAGGATTGGCCATGCGGGTGTCATTCACCGGAGACCTCGGTTGGGAAGTCTACGTGCCCACAGAACATCAGGAGGCACTGTTTGATGCATTACTTGCAGAGGGTAAGTCATTTGGCCTTCGACTGGTCGGTGGTAGATCGCTGTTGAGCTTGCGGGTTGAGAAAGGTTATGGATCCTGGGGTCGAGAATATTCGCCTGAGTACTGGCCCCATGAGGTTGGATTAGAAAGACTGATCAAAATGGATAAGCCGGATTTTCTAGGTAAGGAGGTCTGGGCCGGGTTGGCTAAGCAAGTGCCACGGGAAAAGTTGGTGCTGCTATCCATTGATGTGACCACCGCCGATGCTTCTGGTGGTGAGTCGATTTTCGCCAAAGACGGCACGCCGGTCGGTCGCGTTAGTTCAGGTGCTTACGGCCACACGGTTAAGCAATCACTAGCGCTGTGTTTTATTAAAACCGAGTTTGTCAAAAGTGGAGCTGAATTTGATGTGGCGGTTCTTGGTTTGCCGCACCACGCCAGATTGCTTGATGAGCCACCGTTTGATCCAAAGGGTGAAAAGCTCAGAAACTAGCTGCCTGGGTAAGTAGCAAAAAATAAAGCGACGCCACACTGGTGTCGCTTTATTCGTTTAAGGGCAGTGTGTTGTACACTCGCAAGCTTAAATTTCTGCAAACAGATGAGTGCTCTATGTTCATTGACGGTCAATGGCTGAAGTGTGATAACACGTTTGACGTGCTAAATCCCGCTACCGGTGAGGTGCTGGACCAAGTGGCTGACGGTGATGATCAGCACGCCACACAAGCTATTGAGGCGGCATATCGCGCTTTTGAGGATTGGTCGCGTACCACCGCTCACCATAGATCTTCTATTTTGTATCGCGCCTGGCAATTGATGCTTGAGAGAAAGGCCGAGCTAGCAGCACTGATGACAGCAGAGCAAGGTAAACCGTTGAAGGCTGCCACCAATGAGGTGCAATACGCAGCGGATTTTCTTTTGTGGTTTGCAGAAGAAGCTAAGCGTACTTATGGTGAAACGATACCGTCTGCACGCCCTGACCAACGCTTTATTGTGCAGCATCAAGCGGTCGGTGTGGTGGCGGCAATCACGCCGTGGAACTATCCAATTTCAATGATAACTCGCAAACTGGCCCCGGCGCTGGCGGCCGGCTGTACGGTTGTTTTAAAGCCTGCTGAAGCCACGCCACTTTGTGCAATAGCTGTTTTTAAACTACTTGAAGAGGCGGGTCTGCCTGCCGGTGTGATCAACTTGGTCACCACTTCAACGCCTGCACCAGTGGGTAAAGTTTTCTGTGAAAATCCCATGGTACGCAAACTGACTTTCACCGGTTCCACTGCGGTCGGTAAGATGCTCTCTCGTGATGCAGCCATGCAGTTAAAGCGTGTATCAATGGAGTTAGGTGGTCATGCACCGTTTATTGTTTTTGAAGATGCTGATCCTGTGCATGCAGCAAAGGGCGCCAGTCTGGTTAAATTCCTAAATACGGGGCAAGCCTGTATATGCCCAAACCGTATTTTCGTACATAAAAATATCTTGCATGAGTTTCTACAAACGCTGACCAGCCGCATAGAAAAAATGCGTGTCGGTAATGGGGCTGCTGAAGGGGTGGCAATCGGGCCCCTGGTTGATGAAAATGCTGTGCAGAAAATAGACAGGCAAGTGAATGATGCCCGAGACAAAGGCGCGGAGGTGTTGTGTGGTGGGCAGCGCTTAACAGACGGTGAGTTTAGCAACGGCTATTTTTATGCGCCCACCGTACTTGCCAATGTAGATGATTCAATGCTGATCTACAGAGAAGAGACCTTCGGGCCCATTGCACCGATCATTGCGTTTGATGACGATGATGACATTGTCGCGATGGCCAACGATACGCATTATGGCTTGGCAGCGTATGTCTATACCAAAGATATCTCACGAGCGTTTCGGACGGTTGAGCGACTACAGTTTGGAATAATAGGTGTCAACGATATCAACCCCACCAGTGCAGCAGCCCCGTTCGGCGGTATGAAGGAAAGTGGCCTTGGGCGTGAAGGTGCACGTGAAGGCTTAATGGAGTATATGGAAACGAAGCTGGCGGGTTTCTCCGTTTAATCGGGCGCTTAATTCGATTTGAGTGTACTACTCTCCTACCCACCAAGAACAAATAGCCCACTAAGAACGAACCGTCAGTTCTGCATGCTCCGTTTGCGAGTTGCGGTGATGCTGAATAGTCAATTAATAAGGAACCCTATGCTTCGTCCAGCGCTACTTTCATGGATATACTTTTCACTTGCCCTTGTGGGTGTTGTCTGGAGCTGGTTTTATTTTATGCAGTATTTCAGTACAGCTGATAGTGTGATGATTGGACCTTTTCTAAAGTCCGTGATGGCAACGCCCGCCAGCGCAGGAGTTGCGATTGATGCCTACATTGCAGGCATTGTGTTTTCCGTGATGGCGGTGACCAGATCATCAACAGATGGTGTGAGGTGGCCGTGGCTTTATGTTGCTATGTGTTTTTTAATAGGTCTTTGCCTGGCGCTTCCGGTCTATCTTGGTATGCGAGAGCGGATGTTTATTAAAGCAAATCGGTAACCTGGCCGTGTCTTCGCCGCTGATCAAATTATTTCAATCGTGAAGGTGGGACTGCTTGAAATCGCTGCGTTATTGATGACTTGCCAAGGAGTCTGCGCGGCAGAACCTCCACTACTGCGAACGCGCCCTGCCGGTGCGTTTTTATCGATCATTTTCGTTGCATAATACTGAATTGCTAAACCCTTTGGCTCTGCACTTGTACGTTAGTGAGCTTCGAGCCGATCCATTTCTTTGTTTGACGGTATTGATTAGTCCACCGCGCCGGTGAGAAACTGTTCGGCAGCTCTCTATTGATAAAAAATATTAATTGGCTTTGTTTAATTCCGTCCTTATAGGCATGTTACCTAGGCTGTCGGGGGGGATTTACAATGGTGTCTCTGCAACCAAAGCGAGCTGCGGATAGCAAATAAACTTCTGTAAACACACACTCGAGAGTTATTGCATCCATATTGGTGTTGTGTCGGTGTGTTAAGCAGGCTTGCATTCTTATGCGTGCCACAGGATGATGGTGCCGATCAGAGAAAGGATTGAGCATGGCGGACCATATTGACTATTTCTATACTTCAACCTCGCCGTTTACCTGGTTTGGTCAGGAAGAATTTTGTGCGGTAGCAAAAAAGCACAACAAAGAGATCAAGTACAAGCCGGTCAACTTAATGGAAGTCTGGAAGGTATCAGGTGGGGTGGCACCTCCGCAGCGACCTCCGATGCGCCAACGGTACCGGTTGCTCGAACTCCAACGCATTGGTCATTACCGTGGTCTTACCGTAATACCTCAACCTAAAAGTTTTCCTGCCAATCCTGAGAGAGCCGACTGCTGTTGTATTCTTTTAAGTCAACAAGGCAAAGATCCGGGGCCGTTTCTGTCGAGTGTTGGTGAAGCCTTGTGGGGACAGGACAGGCAGATCGCTGATGAGTCTATTCTTGCTGAATTGCTTGATCGCGCAGGGTTTGATGGCAAGGCCATAGTGGAAGAATCAAAAGCGCCTGCAATTGCAGAAGTTCGCACCGCCAACTCACAAGAGGCGATCAGTCTTGATGTGGTGGGTGCACCTGCTTATGTGTATGAGAGCGAGGTATTCTGGGGTCAGGATCGAATTGACTACCTTGATCACATGATCGAATCCGGTCGTGAACCGATCGTCTAGCTTTACTAATTAGCTAAATAGGTGAGTTACGGCTGAGCAGGCAAGCACCACTAAGCAGCCTTTACACCACTAAGCAGTTTTTTATTAGTGATTGCGGAATCTGCGTCTTGCTGCAAAAGCTACAGCTAACATCAAAATAACTGTCGGTTGAAATTTACCTCCGCCTTCGGCGCTGGCAATGCTTTTATTACTGCTGCTGACACTACCACCCGAACTTATTGTGATGGGATCGCTGTTAATGGGCCCTGCGAATTTGGTCAGATTGCCGTTGATATCGGATTTTATGCTGTTGTTCTGAGTTGCCACATCAATAAACCCGCTACCGTGTACTGTGGCAATCACTTCTGCTGTGTCTGAAAGGGCGACGGGGAAGTCAAACTGCACGTCTGCTGATTGCATGGGTGACAGTGCACCGATAGTGCACTCCAGAGTGTTTTCATCAACTTGTCGACAGCTTTCAGTGGAGGTGGCATTACCTGCTGCCGGACCTGATAGGGTCACTACCGCCGAAGGCGTTGCGCGCTGCGTGTCCTGGTTGGTGATACTGAGCTGCACTGAGGTGTCGTTGATGTTTTCGAGATCGATAGAAAGATCAATGGCGTCGACATGGCAGTTGTTGCTCGCCATTGTGTTGGCTATTGATTCCTGGCTACAAGAGGAAAAAGATCTACCGCTGTTGCTCGATAGAAACGGCCACATAATATGTTGGTTTTGACTGCTGCAGGAGGTGTCGGAGTCGTGTGGCGCACCCATCGTGTGGCCAATTTCATGGGTTGATAACAATGACGGCATTTTGTAGGGAGTGACCACACTGACGTCAAAACCGTCAGTGCGACATGCGGATCCTATCCATGCTAAGCCAAGTGCCGAGTCGTTGTTTTTATTGCCACTGAACAATGTGGCAAGCCCGATGTCACTGCCCAGATCGTTGCTTGCGATGCGATAGTCCTTGAAGTTGCGCATCATCTTTTCCATGGTCACGCTACCGAGGTTCATGGGATCGTTCTCTCTGTCGTCGATGACGACAAGCGTATTGACTTTCAAAGCGATGCCTAGCTGTTCTCGAAAAACTCCGTCTGTGGTGTTTAATATAGACAGTGCTTCGGTGGTGCCGCGCCCGCCATGATAGTCGTTGTATTTACTGTCAATGACCACGCCGATCATGGCTACCTGGCTGACTTCTCCCGGTGTAAGTTTTGAATCAGACACGGCTCGAACGTTACGTAAATAGTTGTTTAGCAGGTCGTCTGATTTTGGTGGTATTAAAACATGATCCGGTTCATCAGAGACATTCCCGTCGGCGTCACCCAGTAACAGTGTATGAAAGTCACTGAGTGAACCACCGCTTGTGATGGGTACCAGGTTATGTCTTTCACCGTAGACTGAAATCATGCCGCGTATCGATGGGTTGTCTATGGTTATTCTTGCCCATGACTCTGGCTGTCCCATGACGATGCCAGCGTAGGCATTCACCTTGGCGTGGCTTCCTGTGGTGGTGATATTGTTTATTACTTCGTTTTCGTTAAGCAGCAGTGTCATCTGTTGCTGGCCGACGCTCAGCTCAGCCAGCCATTGATAGCCATCAGCGTTGTGCGGGCTAAGGCTCAGTAGTCGCGTCGCGGATGCTGCCCGGTTCTCTAGGTACTCTATTCTATTATTGCTGCGATCGAACCAGAGCCTTGATACATATTCGTCACGAGCCCAATTAATTCCGGCCACTGATATGCCGGTATGCCTTTCGCGAAGTTCCGTCATTTTGGCAATGGCGGCATCATTGTCGCCAAGTTGTTCGAGGCTGATGGCTTCTGCGAACAGCGCGGTATCGATATAGCGACTATCAGGATATTGAGAGCGCAGAGTTTGTAGTAACTCGTTGGCGCGTTCGTAGTCGTAGTGATCCATCAGCGCGATGTATGCGCGCAGGTACCAGGCATCATCTGACAGTGAACTGCCAGGGTATGACTCGATTAACATGTGCAGTTGTGAATCTGCTTCGTGGCTTTCGCCCTGGTTGCGAAGATTCATGGCAGCGAGATACTGTTGGAGCTCCGGGCCGGCACCATGATTGACGGCTTCCTGAAGTACTGGAAACTTCAATCGAGCCTGTCTGCGTTCGGCACTTTTGGCTGCGGGCTGTTGTAAATATTCTCGATAGGCAGCAACGGCACCGGGGTAGTCAGCAGCTGCTTCATACGCTTTCGCCTGCTGAAGCAGGATATCAGAGGCGTCGACTTCCTGGGCGTAGCTCAAACTGCTTATAGACAATACCGATGCGACAAACAGGTGCGCAGCGTGGCCCGCAATGCGGTGCAGAATCAATGATGATGTACGATACATGTCCACTAACTTCCCAGTGACTGCCTTCCGGATGCCCCGAGCCTTGATAGTGTGTTAATTCTTGAAGGCATTTCAGTGAACCGAGTTATTATTGAGACCCTCGCAGCACGTGAAAGTGCGTGCAAAGCAGGTATGAGTGTTGCCAATGTTTGTTTTACTAGCTGGCTCGTTTCTTTAATGGTGGGTGCGGCAGCAAATATCTACTAATGTGTCGGTACAGGTGACTATTTCTTGACTCAATTGACGCAACTGTTTTCTCAGTTGGTGCGTGGCTTCGATGCCAAGGTTCGGTGGTGAGTATGTCGTGTGAACGGTTAACAGTTTTGTGGCCTCGGCTCTCAAGTTTTCTGAGTGCTTTAGCATGCTCGTCGC
>CALGJU010000286.1 GCA_937928685.1 uncultured Granulosicoccaceae bacterium | reverse complement strand
AGAGTTCGTCATTTGGTTTGCAACAAGGCTAAGCTTGCAGGCAATAGTTATTCTCATTTCAAGAGCTTCAACGCAGTGGCAAGCCAAATGCCGAGCTCCCGCAGGGGCGATTAATCAAAGTGCACACCAAATTCGTTGCAGGCTCTATGACTTACTGTTGTTACGATTTATCTATTAAAATTAGACACTTTGATTGATTGACTCATATGTGCAATCTATTTGTTCCAGTACACTACTGCTTTGGGTGCATTGCAAAGTTGTGGTCAACAGGTGTCGATAAACAGTATGCGCATAATCATAATTATTGCCTCCACCCTGTTGTTTAGCATGCTTGGGCCAGCTATCGGATATGCGCTGTCGGTTTTTTTCCCAAGCGGACTGTCAGATGCTTTTGTTATGTCTCTCATCATCTCGGCCGTGGTAGCAGCCGCAATCACGGGAATAATCTGTGGAGTGCTATATGGTCGTGCCTACGCATGGAGCTTTCAACCCAACACGATTGCTATAGCCTTCTACTGTGCACTCTGTGGGTTTATTCTTACGGGGTTAATGTTGGTGCTTTTACAGCAGGGATTCTATAGAACTTATATGTCTTTGGTCTTCGGGTTGGCGGCGCTGGGTGGGTTTTCCGCTTTTGTCTGTTCGTTGGTTTTTGCGTTGTGTCGACTTGTTGTTATTCGTGTGAAAGCAGGGAGTTAGTATGGTGAAAGCAACTCCAGCGTGCGATTGCAGCTGTACTCTTAATAATCACAATGAGTCAAATGCCCCTCGAAAACCCGCCAGCGTGAGCGAGGGATATCCAGTGCGTCACGCCACTCCCGTCATACTCAAAGGATCAATATCAACGCCTAAAGTCGAAGCCAATTTACCTGACGAGCCAGACATCCCTTGCTCACGCTGGCGGGTTTACCGAACACGGACCACAAAGGAAGCCCGACGCGTGAGCGAGTGGTAGTAGTTACATTCATAATTCAGATCTAAGCACCGTAGATAGCCGTACTTATTCGTACGGCTATCCGCTTACTGCTTTGTCTTAACCCTCAGGGGTAATAACACCCAGCGCCCCACCAGTAGGATCTTGAATCACTGCCATCCTACCAACACCAGGTACTTCAAAGATGGGGCTTAAGATCTTACCGTTGTTGCTCTTTGTAGAGGCAACCGTTTCATCCACATTCGAGACGTTTATCCAAACCAGCCACATGGCGGGAGCATCATCCGATTGCGAAGCCATGGCCCCACCGCGCGGTTGATCACCGTTGTTGAGGATGTAGTACGGTCCACTGGGCATTTGCATTTCCGAGGTATCAAAGCCAAAGGTTTTCTTGAGCCATGCGATGTCGGTGTCAATATCTTTGCTGTGTAGTTCTACCCAGTGAACTAAGCCGGGGGTGGATTCATGATGATGCGAATCAGCCGGATCAGCTTCGTGGAACAGCGCCATACTGGCCCCGCTCGGTGTGCTGATTACGCTGAATCTGCCAGGCGGTATGTCCGTCGGTGGCATGATTTGCTGGCCTCCATTCGTTACAGCAGATGCTGTACTTGCATCGACATCATCGACGCGTAGAAAACTACTCCAATGGCTTGGTACGCCGTCCATCGCGGGAGGGGAGAGATGCGCGAATATTTTGTCTGTGCCGGCTTTAAAGAAGGTGGCTTCGGAATCACCCATTGGGGTGGTTTGAACTTCCCAGCCGATTACTTTGGAATAGAATTCTTTAGAGGTTTCCATATCGGTTGATATGCATCCGTGCCAGCAAAATCGGTTTGTTTCAAATGCCATGGTGGTATTGCTCCTTCATTGAGTGGTCTGAAAAAAACGGTGTGATCACTAAAACATCGTGATTACTAATGAGACGAATGGGAGTCGGCGTGATCTACACGCAGAGGATATTTTTTCCGGCCGGTACCTTTGGCCACACTATTGGCTGTACTATGCGCTGTCAACTTACCGTGAAAGCGCACGAGCGCCGGGAATCAATGTCGTCACAATTATTCGCGCTTGCTGCAATGGTGGGTGCGTTATTTATGGGTGTGATCAGCCCTGGACCGAGTTTTGTGATGGTGGCGCGGACGTCGATGTCGTCGAATCGCTCTCATGGGATTGCAGCCTCCGTGGGAATGGGCTTCGGTGGGGTGTTTTATGCCGTTGCTGCTCTGTTAGGGTTACAGCTTGTTTTTAATGCGGTGCCAGCACTTTTTTTGATGTTGAAGTTTGTTGGTGGGGCTTATTTAATCTGGTTAGGCATCAAAATCTGGCGAGCCAGTGATCAGCCGTTGTGGATTGATGGGGCGGTGTATGGCAAGCGCAATCGTTTGCGAAAATCTCTATTGCTCGGGCTAAGTACACAGTTGAGAACTATTGCCTGCGAGCTTCGCCTTGCTTGCAAACCAAATGACAAGCTCTCAAATGCACACTCTATTTGTTCCAGTACACTACAAGATAGAGGTAAACTTAGCTTTGCAAGGAAAGTCACTCTAATGTTAAAACTTAAACCTACATGTGAAAACTGCAATCAAAGCTTGCCGCCACATTCCACAGAGGCAAGAATCTGCTCCTACGAATGTACTTTCTGTGTCACGTGTGTAAGTGAGGTGCTGCAGAATGTCTGTCCGAACTGTGGTGGCGGGTTTGTGCCGCGGCCGATTCGACCGGTAACACAGTGGCGGAGTAACGTGTCTGTTGAATTCCAGCCTGGATCATCCGAAATTGTTCATAAGCCGGTGGATGTCGTTGAGCATGCTGAGTTTGCAGCAAAAATTGCTGGCGTTGATCCGAAACGGCGTTAAACGCGATACTGGCAATTCCACCAGCGCGCTATTTTTTATACAATGCTTAAACGTGGGCCGCATGTCACCAGGCCATTTCTTCTGCCGCCTATAAGCCCCCAAGTAGAGTTCAAACATGAAGTCGGGTTCAGCCAACACTGATGTAGCCAAACGGATCGAATCCTTGCGTGAGGCGATAAACCGCCACAACCATTTGTACCATACTCAAGATGCGCCGGAGATTCCGGATGCGGAATACGACAAGCTTTTTAATGAACTGATTTCACTTGAAGAAAAGCACCCGGATTTACAAACGGCTGATAGTCCGTCCCTTCGAGTCGGTGGCCAGCCGTTAGATAAGTTTAACAAGGTCACGCATCGGCAGGCGATGTTGTCACTTGGCAATGCGTTTGAAGAAAAAGACTTATTAGATTTTGATAAGCGTATTAAGGATCGGCTTAATAGAAACGCTGACGATATAAGTTACGTAGCTGAACCCAAGTTAGATGGTTTGGCTGTGAGCCTAACGTATCAGGATGGATTGTTTGTTCAGGGCGCTACCCGTGGCAACGGTCAGGTGGGTGAAGACATCACGCCGAACTTGTGCACCATTCGATCACTGCCGTTGAAACTTAAGAATGCTCCAGCTGGTTTGATAGAAGTACGTGGTGAAGTGTTTATTGACAAAGAATCATTTGAAACCATGAATCAAGAGCAGGCAGCGCGTGATGACAAGGTTTTTGTAAATCCCCGTAATGCTGCTGCCGGCAGTTTACGATTGCTTGATTCAAGCATTACTGCAAGCCGACCGTTGCGAATCTACATTTATTCCACCGGGCCGGTAGAGGTGGATGATCAGTTGCCTGAAACTCACTGGGATATGCTGCAGTGGTTGAAATCTATGGGGCTGCCGGTTAACCCTGAAAGTAAGCAGCAGAAAGATATTAAGGCGTGCCACCAGTACTATAAAGATCTTCTGGAGCGTCGCAATACCCTTGATTATGAAATAGATGGCATTGTGTTTAAGGTGGATAGTCTGGAGCTGCAGGATGAGCTTGGCTATGTGTCGCGTGCGCCGCGTTGGGCTATTGCACATAAATTTCCGGCGGAAGAGGCAACCACTGAATTGCTGTCAGTTGATTTTCAGATTGGAAGAACCGGAGCGCTTACGCCAGTGGCAAGGCTTGAACCCGTGTTTGTAGGCGGGGCAATGGTGAGCAATGCCACGTTGCATAATATGGATGAGGTTGCGCGCAAAGGAATACTCATCGGTGACACTGTGATTGTTCGACGAGCCGGTGATGTCATTCCTGAAGTCGTATCAGCGGTGGAGTCAGCGCGCCCCGAGAATGCCCGGAAAATCACTCTGCCTGATGTCTGTCCGGAGTGCGGCTCAAAGGTAATTGAGAGTGATGATGTCGCAGTGGCTAAGTGCTCTGGTGGCTTTGTATGTATGGCACAGCGCCGGGAAGGGCTTAAGCATTTTGTATCGCGTCGGGCAATGAACATAGATGGGCTGGGAGAAAAGTTGATCGAGCAATTGATGGCCAAAGAGATGGTTACCGCTCCCAGTGATCTTTTTCATCTTAAGCGCGATGAGCTGCTTACACTTGACCTGGTAGCTGAGAAATCTGCCGACAACCTGTTAAGCGCTATTGAGCAGAGTAAAGCAACCACACTCGGTCGATTTTTATTCGCGTTGGGTATTCCTGAAGTTGGTGAGACCACTGCAGAGCAACTGGCCAATCATTTTAAGACGGTGGACGCATTGGCGGCGGCTGATCTCGATTATTTTTTGCCGCGCGGAATAGAGGGGATCGGCAAAACTCGAGCGGACGCCATGGTGAAAATATTTGCAGCAGAAGAGATGCCGGAAAGCGGTGAGGCGTTAGCCGAATGGGTAAAAAGCAATGTGCCAAAAATAAAAGAAGTTGAGATGCAGCGCCTACTGGGGAAGTTTCCCACCGCGAGGGATCTCAAGTCTGTCAGTTCTATGGATTTACAAGGGAAAGCCGGGTCTAGAGTTGAAGGGGTAGGTGAAACTATGGCGTCGTTAATAGTTGATTTTTTTAACAACCCGCAAAACACTGAAGAGGTGGAGAAATTAATTGCCGCGGGAATCCATTGGCCGGCTGATGAAGCAGCGGACGGTGCTGAAACTGATGATTCACTGGCA
>CALGJU010000285.1 GCA_937928685.1 uncultured Granulosicoccaceae bacterium | reverse complement strand
CTCCACCCAGTTACTGCTGGTGATCCATTTGTTGTAACCGGGCCCTGATGTTCGTTCCAAGCCTGATTGCATGGTGATTAGATTTTCAACTGTTATCGTTGCCACTTTCGGATCTGCTGTGGCTGGAATCAGACCGGGGATTAGATCGCCCAGAGTGGAATTCACAGATGGGATTTCGCCCCGGTCTATGGCAACGCCAGCCATTGCTGCCACGATTGTCTTGGACACAGATTTAATGGGTACCAGCTGATCAAGCTCTGGGCCCCTGAACCGTTCTGCCAATACCTGCTTGCCCGCTTGGTGTATCACGATAGCATGGCTTTGATCCAAGGCACGGGCCTTGTGTGCTACCGACTGCCAGTCATTGGTTTGTGCTGAAACAGGACAGACAGCCAGGGCTACAGCGCCGCCTAAAAAAGTGCGTCGACTAATGCGAGGCATTGGAATTCCTTGGTGATAGCCAGCTAGCCTGTCCGAGAACCAGGCTCGTAGCGAGGTTGTGAGATTTTACGTCAGATCTGTCGATCGATTGAGGCGAATAGTTGTTCTTCTTTAACGAAAGGGGTTGAAACAGCTGGCCAAAATATCGCGACCGCAGTAGATCCTGATAGTAGACAGGCTCCTATTGTAAACCCGCGGAGGGTGTTTGGTATTGAGGAGCGTTCCCGCACGCAAGGGATATTAACTTTCATTGGGCAAGTCGTTAGTTACTATTGACACAGTTCCGCGTGAACATCCGTGAT
The DNA here is from genome assembly GCA_937928685.1 of uncultured Granulosicoccaceae bacterium. Classification (GTDB taxonomy): domain Bacteria; phylum Pseudomonadota; class Gammaproteobacteria; order Granulosicoccales; family Granulosicoccaceae. The sequence continues at coordinate 5,571 of CALGJU010000285.1, read as the reverse complement.
GACGGCTAATTAAGACACGCAGGCAAAGTTAATAAAGATAAAAAAACTGGTTGCATTAGTGTGTTGAACATGAAAACTCTGGTTCTGTGGTAAAGGCTGGCGGTCAGTCGGCGGGATAGATGTTTTGTTATGGTTCCAGTTCGACGACGATACTGAAGTAGTAGAGAGCGATAAAACGGGCAGCGGTAGTTATGCCGAATGGCATTGAGTAGTAAGCGGAAGAAAGGTTCTGTCTGGCCGTAAAGAAAATTAAATTAATGGGAGTAAAGCCAGTATCTTCGGTCCTTGGTCGGCCCTTGTTGGGCATTGCATGGATTCATAGAAAAATCACAGGCAGTCTGAGTTAATCGGTCGAGGAAAGTTAAGTGTGTTGACATACAAATAGCAGCGTTATAGTTTCTTTTTTCCTTGAGCCGCACGACAGACAACCATTATGACAACATTAACTCACAAGCCAGCCGCTGGTGCAGCGTTACCGAAATTCAGTGTAGACACGCCTGATGGCAATACTCTTGATCTGGGCGGATCCACAGAGGGTTGGCAGTTGCTTGTGGTTTATCGTGGTAAACATTGTGGCCGTTGCAAACCCTATCTGAATCAGGTGGAGTCTATGCTTGGGCGGTGGAAAGCAGCTGGTTTTGATGTGGTAGCAGTGTCAGCGGATACCGCAGAGAAAGCCAGTGCTGATATTGCAGAGTATGGTTGGAGTTTCCCGGTGGGTTGCAATCTTGCAGAAACCACCATGCACGAGTTGGGGCTGTATGTGAGTGATCCCCTCACTCCTGATGAGACCGACAGGCGCTTTGCGGAACCTGCTGTGTTTTGCTTAAGACCCGGCGGTGCAGTACAGATTGCTGCAATCTCAAATGGGCCATCAGCCAGACCTGATCTGGAAGCGCTTCTGGACGGTATGATATTTACCATAGAAAATGATAAGCCCGCGCGGGGAACTGCTACATAGGTTAACTGCATGTCTTGCTGTGCCTGAAAAATACAGCGGTGTGCGTATCGTTACAAAGCCTGTCTGAGAGCCAGGGTCGTAGCGAGGTTGTGAGATTTTATGTCAGGTATTTCGATCGATTGAGGCGAATAGTCATTCTTCCTTAACGAAATGGATCGAAATAGCTGGCCAAAATATCGCGACCGCAGTAGATCCTGGTTCTCGGGCAAGCTCCCAGGTTTGGGTGCTCTGACATATACATTCGGAGGGTCGGTTGAGGAGTGTTCTGGCAACAGGCATGGAACGGGGTCCATCAAGTCTGTAAGATCGGGTTTCGCATTGGGAGACCGAGTTGGACGACAACGGCGGCCTGCTTGATCTGCAAGCCTTTAAAAGAATGATCAGCCACCTCGACGAAGAGGATCTGGTGATACTCAATCGTCTAATCGTTGAGCGCACCAAGCTAGTTCGAGCGGAAAAGAAAGTGCAAAGCATGGCGGCCTTCGAGGTTGGTGACGCTGTGTTTTTTCACGATAAAAACGATGGGCGCATTGACGCTACCGTTTTGCGTTTAAACAAAAAGACGCTCAGCCTCGTCACCGATGATGGTCAGCGCTGGAATGTTGCGCCTGAGTTGTGTCGAATCGATAACCCGGTCGCCGACGATTTGTTCCAGCAGCAGAACTCACACGAGTCGTCTAACGTCACCATGCTGCCGACCGCCTCGGCGCAAACCGTGGGCAAAGGCCGCTGGTATGGCGGCGCGGTAGAAATGCCTGCCTACGTTACCGAAGAGGGGCAATCGTATCGGCCGTTTGTGATGTTGTGGATTGATGCCGATGGATTGATCGCCGCCACTGAGGTTTGCCCGCCAGAGGCTGATCTTAAGCAGGTGGCGCTGGAGACACTGCAGCAGGCAATGCAGTCACCGATGACAGGCCAGCCTCAGCGCCCCAAATACATCACTGTTAATGATCGGGATCTGGCGAGCTTTCTGGATTCCCGAGTGCCCGGTATCAACATAGAGTATGGCGACACGCCAATACTTAATGAGGTGGTTGATAACTTCGGCAATACGATGCCGCCCGGCGACACCGCGGATACTTACTTAACGACAGGTTTGACGGCAGGGCAGATATCCTCTTTCTTTGATGCCGCGACTAAGCTTTACCTCAGCTCACCGTGGGACTCTGTTCCGCATGACGCGTGTCTTTTGAGTGTGACGCTAGAGTCGCACGGCATACACAATGCGGTTCTATCAGTGATTGGCCAGATGGGCGAAAGTTTCGGCATTGTCTTGTATGCCAGCTTTCAGCATTTCAGTGAATATCAAATTGCCAGTGATCGCATGCGTCGCGATCTGGATTACGATATTCCGCCACACACGGCATTGAGCTTTGATGATGGGGCTCAAGTGTCTACGTCCATTCGCAAAGAAATTGCCGAGCACGGCTGGCAAGTGGCAAACACGTCGAGTTATCCGGTTATTTTTACACTCGATCGTGACAACTTGCTGCGCCCATTAGCTGCCGCTGACGTGGCAGTATTTGAGGCCTTAAGCCGCGCACTGCCGACGGTGTTAAAAAACCACAGCAAACTGATTCAGGGGTGGAATGGCGAAAACGTGTTTCGCAAAAAAGTCATGGTAGATAGTATTGGTGATCAGGTTGCTGTTGAGATCAGCGCACCGTATCCGTTTGAGAAAGGCTATGCGTCGAAGGATGATCCGTCCGATACCACCATGGTTCAGCTTGCGCTGCTCGCACACACTGCTGATGAACCAGATGCCGGAACCCATAACGAGCTTTGTGAGGCCTTGCATGAGTTGTTTTTTGAATCTCCCGAAGGAAAAAAATGCCCTGACGGACCATCGATAGCTACACTGCTTATGCATTTTGCCTTTGTGTATCAAAGTGCCACCATAGCGACGTTGCAGGCAGGTCCTTTGGAGGAGGTTGTCTTTGAGATCGTGCCGCAAAAGGTCATGGCGCCAGCTGATCGGGCCAAGGCGATCATTGAAGAGTGCCGATTGTTTTACCGGTTCCTAAAACGCCAATATGCGCTGCCGCAGGCCGACCATTGTCTGGAAGTGCTCGGTGGCGATGCGATTAAAAGGCTAAAAGCTGCACTGGCTGATGACAGTGGGTTTGGTCCGGGGAAGGGCGCGATTGCCAGTGGCTTGTTGCCGGGTACTACGACGGGTAAGCCAGTCGATAAACAGGATAAGAAAAGAAAACGCAAAGCCGCCAAAAAGTCACGCAAGAAGAATCGCTAATACAAACGATTGAATGTTTTAAGTCATTGGGGATTGTACAATTGCCGGCTGTTGTTGGGTAACGCAATGTATAGCGCCACCCTCTGCGGTCAGACTAACGACAGGGATAGGAATGATTTTTCGATGTGGGAAACATTGGGCAAGAGTCCTTTGTGCTAGCACATCATTGGCGTTGCCGAATGCCGGTACAAGGACAATGTTATTACTGACCAAATAGTTTAAGTAGCTGGCGTCGGTAAAGTGGCTGCCGGAATCAAGCGCTGGATCATGCCGTCTTCCTATTGCATAGACACCCCCCGCGGGTAGGTGAACCGGAATCAATGTCAGCGGCTTGCCACGTTCATCAGTTGCGACGGTTAGTTCTTCTAGCTCTGAAGCACCTGCACAAGTTTGAAATATAAAGACACCTGGTAGGTATCTCGCAACCGGCATCGTTGCTGATTCATGGCGTCGAGGAATACGACTCTCTTGCGCCGGGTTACTGCTTATGATTGATTTTGTTGTGTGATCGTTGAGTTGTATGGCGTTTCCTGCAAGGCATCTAACACGGACGGCGATTCGTTACAGCGCGCTGATAAATTGTTTGCGGTAGTGCTGTGGGGTTGATAGTCTATTAGGTGTTGGGGTTTCATAGTTCGATTATGAATCAACTGTCCACAACAGGGGGAATACAATGCTGGCTAAATGGCAAAAGCTTGGTATCGCATCAGTAATGACTTGCGGTGTCATGTTGGGGGTAACCCAGGTTCAGGGTACTGGTCTGACATCATGGAAGTCCGGGCTAAACCACGATCGGATCATTCAGATCCAAAATGAAGGCGGCACACGCGAAGCCGTAGACGGCGTTGAAATCGCCTATTTTAGTAATTCATCTTTTCAGGTAACTTCACCGCGTGGTATTACTATTATTGTTGATCCCTGGCGCAACGATCCGTCAGGCGCGTGGGGGCTTTGGTATCACGTAGAATATCCGGCTGCAGAGGTGGATATCGGTATGTCCACCCACGCTCATTTTGACCACGATGCTCTGGATAAAATTGACGCCAACATGCTGCTTGACAGAATGGGCGGTTCGTTTGAACTGGGTGACGTTAAAATTACCGGCCTTGCCGACAAGCATCAATGTGTTGCGCCGGGCACGGTAGCCTGGACAGAAGCAGTTAAGCAGTTCGAAGGCCGTGATGATCCGTGTGTAGATAATTTCCGCCATATGGATAACACCATGTACCTCATTGAGACCGGTGGCATGCGCCTACTCATGTGGGGAGACAATCGTCCTGAACCCACTGCAGAAATAAAAGAGAAAATCGGTAATATTGATGTTGTTTTTGTGCCGGTGGATGGTTCAAAGCACATTCTGGACTACAAACAGGCAGACGCTGTTTTGGCAATGACTAGCGCTAAAATTGCTATCCCTCACCATTACCTGGTGCCTGAGACGACGTACTACACCTCAACCTTGATGCCAGCGACTGAGTGGGCTGAAACTCATGAACATACTATGCTGGATGCACCGTCGGTAACGTTGACCAAAGCAGACCTTGAAGGAAAGCAGGGCCATGTGTATTACTTCGGCTCACACAATATGGTTACAGCAGAGAAGTAAATAAAATCAGTAACTGGTACCACACTGTATTTGCAATTAGTTGATCACTGACAAATACAAACTCGGGCGACGCAATGTCGCCCGATGGCGTTGTTGGCAGCGTTATTTTATGCTGTTGTTGCTGTGCATCGCAGCACCTGCCACGGCTCACTTTCAGCTCAATATAAATATTCGCGTAATGCACATTGAGCACGTCGATAATGGTGTCGATGTTTTTTTACGCCTGCCAATGCCCTATCTGGTGGCTGACCGGGTTGGCGCAGAGCAGGAAGATGGAAGTCGTCTGCCAGCACCGTTTAGCAGCAATAAAATGGTGAGCGGTGAGTTGATGCATTACGTTGATTTCAGTGCTATTGACGCTGATCCACTAGGGCTTGGTGAGATTGCCGCTCAGGGTCACTCAATTGAGTCAAAAGGCCAGCAACTGAAGGCTGCGGTAAACGCAGTGTCTTTGTTTGCCGGGTTATCGCAACCACCGTTTAGCACACTGGATGAAGCAAAAGCCGCGTTTGCAAAACATTCGACGCAGACTATTGAGCCAGCACCGTTTGTTGGTGATGTTGTGGTTGATGTATGGCTGCAATATCGCGGTGTAGATGCAGTGTCGGGTTACCGGGTTTCAAGTGATCTCAATCCCGGTTTGGCGGGCCAGGAAGAAACGGCTAATTTGATAGTTGACTATGCTGATACGCCGCCGGAAATATTTCGTATAAAAGGACTGCTTGATCAGCCTGTTGAAATTACCAATTC
>CALGJU010000284.1 GCA_937928685.1 uncultured Granulosicoccaceae bacterium | reverse complement strand
CGAGCAGAGGCATTGGCTGGATTGATTTATTCGGTTGGTGTTCTGTGACTAGTCAGCGGTATCGTTCAACAAGCAGAATTCAATGCTGTTTTACGTGTGGGGCTTGGTCCACTCGCTGACGCTTCGGGCTTCCTTGATGTGGGGCATGGTCCGCTCGCTGACGCTTCGGGCTTCCTTGATGTGTGGGGCTTGGTCCACTCGCTGACGCTTCGGGCTTCCTTGATGTGTGTGGCTTGGTCCACTCGCTGACGCTTCGGGTTGCTTGATGTGGGGCATGGTCCACTCGCTGACGCTTCGGGCTTGCTTGACGTGTGGCTTGGTCCACTCGCTGACGCTTCGGGCTTCCTGATGTGTGGGGTTGGTCCACTCGCTGACGCTTCGGGCTTCCTGACGAGTGGGGGTTGGTTTGCTCGCTGACGCTTCGGGCTTCCTGACTTGTGGGGCTTGATTGCTTTCCTTTGATGTGTGGTTGTTTGTCAATTTATTGACTGTATTTGTTGCGGAATTACATAGTGGTTGGCGGTTACACCTCATTCAGTGGTACAAGACTGGCAATGTCACGCTATCTTAGTGGCGTAACTTGCGATGGTAGAAAGGTATGAGTGACTACCCACCTCTGACTTTTAACGTTCCGGCTCCGGAGCTTCGGCCCGGTGATACCCCTGATTTTTCTGATGTCGATATTCCGCGCGCCGGGGAGGCGAGGCGGCCTGCTGTCGATGTTGATCCGAAGGATATTCGCGATCTGGCTTTTACTATCATTCGGGTGATGTCACGTGATGGTGAAGCGGTGGGTGAGTGGACGTGTGATCTTGGTGATGCTGAGTTGCTTGAGGGCATGCGCCACATGATGCGGTTGCGGGCCTTTGATGCGCGTATGTTAATGGCGCAGCGACAAGGCAAAACGTCATTCTATATGCAGCACCTGGGTGAGGAGGCAATCTCCTGTGCGTTTCAGCGGGCGTTGCAAAAAGGCGATATGAATTTTCCTACGTACCGTCAAGCCGGCTTGTTGATCGCGCAAGACTATCCATTAAAAACGATGATGTGCCAGATTTACTCTAATGCGGAAGATCCTAATCATGGTCGGCAGTTGCCAATCATGTATTCATCAAAAGAACACGGGTTCTTTTCTATTTCGGGCAACCTTGCTACACAGTACCCTCAGGCTGTGGGTTGGGCAATGGCTTCAGCCATTAGCAATGATACGAAGATTGCTGCAGGCTGGGTGGGTGATGGGTCTACCGCGGAAAGTGACGTTCATGCAGCGATTGTTTTTGCCTCAACTTATAAACCTCCGGTTATCTTAAACATTGTCAATAACCAATGGGCTATCTCTACGTTTCAAGGGATAGCGAAAGGGGAGTCAGGTACTTTTGCAGCGCGTGGCCATGGTTTCGGCATACCGGCGCTACGTGTAGATGGCAATGACTACCTCGCGGTGTATGCAGTAGCGCAATGGGCGGCTGAGCGTGCCAGACGAAACCTTGGGCCTACATTGGTTGAATATGTAACCTACCGTGCGGGTGGTCATTCAACATCTGATGATCCTTCTGCTTACCGACCTAAAGAGGAAGGTGATGCCTGGCCGCTGGGCGATCCAATTTTACGATTCAAAGGTTATTTGATTAAAAAAGGTATTTGGTCTGAAGAACGGCATGTTCAAACCGAAGCTGAAATTGCAGATGAAATACTTACCGCACAAAAAGAGGCTGAAGCCATAGGAACATTAAGTACCGGCAGTGGGCCAAGTGCACGCGATATGTTTGAAGATGTGTTTGAAGAGATGCCGCCGCATCTGATTAAACAACGTCAAGAAGCGGGGTATTAATTAATGCCAAAGATGACAATGATCGAGGCCATTCAAAGCGCTCATGATACCGCGATGGAACGCGATGAAAAAGTTGTTGTGTACGGTGAAGATGTTGGCTTTTTCGGTGGGGTGTTTCGTTGCACTGCGGGGCTGCAGGAAAAGTATGGACCTACACGTTGCTTTGATGCACCGATCAATGAGTCAGGTATTGTGGGTACTGCAATCGGCATGGCGGCGTATGGGTTGCGGCCGTGTGTGGAAATTCAGTTTTCAGATTATGTGTACCCGGCTTATGACCAGATAGTCTCTGAAGCGGCGCGATTGCGGCACCGCTGTGCAGGTGACTTTACTTGCCCGCTGGTGATTCGCATGCCGGTCGGTGGTGGAATTTTCGGTGGCCAGACGCATAGTCAAAGCCCCGAAGCGGTCTTTACTCATGTGTGTGGTATCAAGACCGTGATGCCGTCTAACCCCTACGATGCTAAAGGCTTATTGGCGGCTGCTATTGATGATCCTGATCCGGTGATCTTTATGGAGCCTAAGCGATTATACAACGGTCCGTTTGATGGCCACCATGAAAACCCGGTGGTGCCGTGGCGGGAGCATGAGTTGGGTGAAGTGCCGGAAGGGTATTACACACTGCCATTGGGTAAAGCAGATATTCGACGCGCCGGTGAGGCAGTTACTATTATCGCCTATGGCACCATGGTGTATGTTGCAGAGGCGGCAGCGGCAGAAACAGGTATTGATGCAGAAATTATAGACTTACGAACCCTGCTGCCATTAGATCTTGACACAATTGTCGAGTCCGTTGCCAAAACCGGTCGTTGTGTAATTGTACATGAGGCAACGCGAACGTCCGGGTATGGCGGTGAGCTGGCAATGTTAGTACAGGAAGAATGCTTCTATCATCTTGAAGCGCCCATCACGCGTGTAACCGGGTGGGATACCCCTTACCCACACGCACAAGAGTGGGATTACTTTCCAAGCCCTGAGCGTGTCGGTCGCGCCATGCAACAAGTGATGGAGGCTTAAAACGATGGGTATTTTTTCCATACGGTTGCCTGATGTTGGTGAAGGTGTGGCTGAGGCAGAGCTTGTAGAGTGGAATGTAAAGGTCGGCGATACCGTGCTTGAAGACGATATGGTTGGCGCTGTAATGACTGATAAAGCCGCAGTAGAAATTCCAACCAGCGTTACCGGGAAAGTCATCTGGCTCGGTGGTGAAGTCGGTGATGTGATCGCGGTGGGAGCTGAACTCTTACGAGTGGAAGTCGAAGGTGATGGCAATACTGATGGCGCAGAGCCTGAACCCAAGCGGGTCGTGAGTAAAGAGCCACAGAATATAGAGCCCTCTGATACTGTACCGGAAGTAACACCAGACTCTTCATCCATTGGTGCTAAGGCGCCTGTCACGGAGTTGCCTGTACATAATACAAATCAATCAATCGGTGGCAGTAAGCCACTGGCAGCCCCCAGTGTTAGAAAGGCCGCCAGAGACAGAGGTATCGATTTACGTTCGGTAAATGGTAGCGGGCCTGCGGGAAGAATTACCCACGATGATCTGCAAAGTCACCATCAAAATGGCCAGAACAGTACCTACGGTAAACAGCCCAATACTTCTGTAGAAGAAGTCAAAATGGTCGGCTTGCGGCGCTTGATTGCCAATAAGATGAGTCAATCGAAAAAGCATATTCCGCACATCACTATTGTTGAAGAGATTGATGTGACGAGCCTTGAGCAAACACGAGAAGAGCTGAATACTTCGTACGAAGCCGATAGAGGCAAGCTGACAGTACTGCCGTTTATGATGAAAGCAGTGGTTGAAGCTGTTCGGCTGCAGCCCGTGATCAACTCACTTTTTGATGATAACGCTGATGTGGTTCGTCAATACGGCGGTGTTCACATTGGCATTGCCACCCAAACCGATAACGGTCTTATGGTGCCTGTGGTTCGCCACTGTGAGGTACGTAACTTATGGGAAAGTGCGAATGAAGTAGGCCGATTAGCGTCAGCATGTCGGGATGGTACTGCCGGTCGTGATGAACTGAGTGGTTCTACTATCACCATTACCTCGCTTGGCCCTCTGGGCGCTATTGCTACCACGCCAATCATTAATCATCCGGAAGTGGCGATTGTCGGCATTAATAAAATGGTGATACGTCCGTTTTGGGATGGACAGCAGTTTGTGCCGCGTAAGATGATGAACATCTCCTGTTCGTTTGATCACCGGGTGGTTGACGGCTGGGATGCGGCTGTGATGGTGCAAAAACTTAAAACGCTGCTAGAGCAACCAGCCATGTTATTGGTGGAGGGCTAAAACCATGACGGATAAACACATTAAGTTGCTGGTTATAGGTGCAGGGCCGGGCGGTTATGTATGTGCCATAAAGGCTGCAAAGCTTGGCGTTGAGACACTGCTGGTAGAGGAATCAAAGCCGGGTGGCACTTGTCTGAATGTTGGTTGTATTCCCTCCAAGGCACTTATTCATGCCGCAGATGAGTTTTATAAAACCGGGTCCTACGCAGTAGAGAATGAGCTCGGCATATCAGCAACCCAACCGACTATTGATCTGGAAAAAACCACCGCATGGAAAGACGGTATCGTAAAGAGGCTCAATAGTGGTGTGGAAGGTTTGTTAAAAAAAGCCGGTGCGCAAACGCTGTACGGAAAAGCCCGTTTTCTGGACGGTAAAACAGTCGAAGTAGAAACCCATGATGGTATTGTAAAAATACATGCAGAAAGCATAGTTATCGCCACAGGTTCTATGCCTATAGAAGTGCCCTCTCTGCCGTTTAGTGATCATGTTATGTCATCGACCGATGCACTTGCTCTGGGTAAGGTGCCTGAAACACTGGCAGTCGTCGGCGGCGGCTACATAGGGCTTGAAATAGGTACCGCATTTGCCAAGCTGGGTGCGCGTGTGGTGGTGATTGAAGCGGCTGATCAAATACTACCGCAGTATGATTCAGCACTGACAGCACCCGTGTTAAAGCGACTGCGAAAATTGAATATTGAAGTGATGACCAATGCCAGTGCTGAGGGCGTTACAGACGGGAATTTGCAGGTACGTCTGAAAGACGGCAGTTCCCGCAGCCTGACTGCAGACAAAGTGCTGGTGACGGTAGGGCGCAAGCCGCGCACCGATTGCGGCATAGAAGAACTTAGCCTGACCATGAACGGTGTGTATATAGTAATTGATGACAAATGCCAGACCTCAATGCGTGGTGTCTATGCTATCGGGGACATTACCGGTGAACCCATGCTGGCCCATAGGGCGATGGCACAGGGCGAGGTAGTGGCTGAAATTATCGCAGGTGAAAACAGCGTCTACGATAAAAATTGTATTCCGGCTGTGTGCTTTACGGATCCGGAAATTGTGACGGCCGGACTGTCATCGCAAGAGGCGCTGGCGCAAGATATCGACATCTCCGTCGGGCAATTTCCATTACAGGCGAATGGCCGTGCCATGACCATGGAGCGGGATGACGGATTCGTTCGAGTGGTCGCACGCAAAGACAATGGTGTAGTGCTGGGGATTCAGGCGGTCGGGTATCAGGTATCTGAGTTATCCGCCGCGTTTTCTCTGGCTATTGAAATGGGTGCACGTGCCGAAGACATTGCAGCGACTGTCCATGCTCACCCGACTGTTAGTGAAGGGTTTCAGGAAGCTTGCATGAGTGTGTTGGGTGGTGGCCTGCATACCTAAGTTAAGAAGAGCAGGGCATAGACGTGGGTAGCCGGCATTGTCTTCTTTGATAATTTCGTACTGACCTCATGAAGCCGGATCGCGGTCACTGCCGCGAGCCGGCTGTTAATTGCTGCTACTGAAACGCCTGAATTCCAGTCTGCGCACGACCGAGAATTAAGGCGTGAATATCATGTGTACCTTCATAGGTATTAACTGCTTCCAGGTTCATCATGTGGCGTATGACGCCATATTCATCTGATACACCATTGCCGCCGTGCATGTCACGTGCAACACGGGCAATATCGAGTGCTTTGCCGCAGTTGTTGCGCTTCATGAGTGAGATCAATTCCGCCGGTGCCTGGTGCTGATCAAATAATCGGCCCAGCTGCAGGCAACCCTGTAAGCCGATGGATATTTCCGTCTGCATGTCAGCCAGCTTTTTCTGTATCAGTTGATTGGCAGCCAGCGGCTTACCGAATTGCTTGCGGTCCAGCGTGTATTGACGGGCTGAGTGCCAGCACGATTCCGCAGCCCCCATCGCACCCCAGGAGATCCCATAGCGTGCGCGGTTCAGGCAACCGAAAGGACCGGCCAAACCTGCCACTTCCGGTAACAGGTTTTCTTCAGGGATCTCAACTTCGTCCATCATGATCATGCCGGTGATTGAGGCACGCAGTGAAAATTTGCCTTCAATCTTAGGAGCGGTTAGGCCCTTCATGCCTTTTTCGAGAATAAAGCCTTTGATCTTGTTGTCATGTGCTTCGGATTTGGCCCAAATAACAAAAACGTCGGCAATTGGTGAGTTGGTGATCCAGTTTTTAGATCCTGAAATTACATAGCCGTCTGCGGTTTTCTTGGCTTTTGTCAGCATTGATGATGGATCTGAGCCGTGGTCTGGCTCTGTGAGACCAAAGCACCCGACGAATTCACCACTGGCAAGCTTTGGCAGGTACTTTTTACGTTGAGCATCAGTGCCGAAAGCAAAGATCGGGTGCATCACCAGCGATGATTGTACGCTCATCGCTGAACGGTAGCCTGAGTCCACACGTTCTACTTCCCTTGCCACCAGGCCGTAGGAAACATAGCTGGCGCCGATACCACCGAATTCTTCCGGAATGGTCGCACCGAGCAGGCCGAGTTCACCCATCTCATTGAATATTTCACGATCAAAGGTTTCGTGGCGGTTGGCTTCAATGACGCGTGTTGCCAGTTTTTCCTGACAATAGGCGTATGAGGTGTCGCGAATCATGCGCTCCTCTTCGAGCAGCTGTTGATCAAGCAGGAATGGATCTTCCCAGTTGAAGTGCGGCATTTTCGCGCGCGCTGATTCCGGTGTGCTGACGTGATGAAGGAGGGGCTGAGGTTGTGCCATATTGATTCCAACTCGGTTCTGGTCTAATGAAGAGTGTAGAGGCAAACGGTAGCGCGGTGCCAGTGCAACTAAACGCTGAAAATATTACCAATGCGAGCTCTAAACACGAATATTGGTCGCTTTGACTGGTATTGTAGCTATTCTTACCAGTGATAAATTGAGTATCTGCTGTAGCCCATGATCGAACTGTCCAATATTGCCAAATCTTATGTCATGGGTGAACACCGGGTGCGGGCGCTGGTGGATACCAATCTATTCATCGACACCGGTGATTTTGTAGCGATACAAGGGTCTTCCGGGTCAGGAAAATCCACCCTGCTGAATATTCTGGGTATTCTGGATACCCCGGACAGCGGCACCTACACACTGGATGGCAACCTGATTGCTAATCTAAACGGCCGCGAAGCGGCGCGCTATCGCAATCGATACATCGGTTTTGTGTTTCAGTCTTTCAATTTGATTCACCACAAGACGGCGCTTGATAACGTCGCGTTGCCGTTGTACTACCAGAACGTGTCACGGCGCAAGCGCAATAAAATAGCGATGGAATACCTTGAACAGGTGGGTCTGGGTGAACGGGCCATGCACAAGCCCTCAGAGCTTTCCGGTGGCCAGTCGCAACGGGTGGCCATAGCACGGGCGCTTATCACTCAGCCAGCCTTACTGCTTGCAGATGAACCCACTGGTGCATTGGATACCCAGACGTCTGAGCAAATCATGAGTTTGTTCACTGAGGTAAATCGTCACGGTATGACAGTAGTGCTGGTGACTCATGAGCCAGACATCGCAGCGCAAACCAAACGCATAATTCAATTGCGTGACGGCGACGTGATTCGTGATGAGCGCTTGCGATGAACGTATTTGACTCGCTGTTGGAGATATCAGAATCACTGCGAACGCATAAAACCAGAACCGTGTTGGCGGTGCTTACTGTGGCCTGGGGTATTTTTATGTTGGTGCTGTTGTTGGGCGCCGGCCGTGGCATTCAAAACGGAGTAGAACTTCAGTTCAAAGATGATGCGGTTAACAGCATTAGAATTTATCAGGGAAAAACTACCATTGACTACAAAGGCTTGCCACGCGGGCGGCAAATCAGATATGACAATGAAGACTACAAGCAGGTGCGTGGCCAGATAGACCATGTAGATAAATTAACCGCCCGCTACTATGTTGGCGGTGACAGTACAGTGCGCTACGGCAAACAGCAGGCATCGTTTGATATTCGTGGCGTTCACCCGGATCACTTATTTCTTGAAAAGACCGAGATCACAGCGGGCCGATATATTAACGACAATGATCTCACTGAGCGTCGCAAAGTGGTGGTCATTGGTGCAAAAGTGGTAGAGCGATTGTTTGATGAGCCCGCACCGATTGGTGAAAGGGTGTCAATTAATGGTATCTCCTATCGTGTGGTCGGTGTGTTCAGTGATGTCGGCTCACAGGATGAGGAAGAGACAATCTACCTGCCCATCACTACGGCGCAGTTGGTATACGCTGAGCCTGAGCGAGTGCACCAATTAATGTATACCGTTGGTAATGCCTCCTATCAGGAGAGCAAAGACAGCGAGCGCCAGGTGCGGGAGTTGCTTGCTACAAGGAAGAATTTTTCACCGGATGATAGGCGCGCGGCTCGAATCTACAATAACCTCGATGAATATAAAAAAATCACTGATCTTTTTTATTGGGTGCGCGTATTTGTGGCAGTAGTCGGGGTAGGAACCGTGCTAACCGGCGTGCTCGCGGTCAGCAATATCATGGTGATATCAGTGGCTGAACGGCGGCGTGAAATCGGTATACGCAAAGCCATTGGTGCAACCCCCGGTTCAATCAGCCGGCTTATCGTGCTGGAGTCTGTGATCGTCACATCGGTGGCAGGCTACCTGGGGTTGATCGCAAGCCTGGGGTTGCTTGAGCTGTTGAAAGCCACGGTGCCTGAAAACGAATATATGTATCAACCGGATGTAAATACCTTTGTGGTGGTTGCGGTGACAATACTTGTTATTGTTTCGGGTACGCTGGCAGGGTATCTACCGGCCCGCCGTGCTGCAGGGATTGATCCCGTGCAGGCGTTGCAACCGTCATGATCGATCGTGAGCTATGGTCAGAAGTATGGCAAGTGCTGCAAAGCAACCGATTGCGTACACTGCTTACGGCGTCAGGGATCTTCTGGGGCATCTTTATTCTGATCATCATGCTTGGCTTCGGTAACGGTATTCAATCTGGTGTGAATAAAAGCATGGCAGGTTACGCGACCAATTCGTTGTATATGTGGGGGCAGGCAACTTCGCAGCCATACCAGGGATTGCCACCCGGTCGTCCAATTGAGTTGGACAACGAAGATACCAAAGCCTTGCTGCAAAAGGTGCCGGACATCGCCTACCTCGCACCACGCGTCAGATTGGGTCGCTACCGTGGCCGTAGCGACGTGCAAAACGGTAGCAAGGTCACGGACGCGGAAATCTCCGGTGACCTGCCTGAGTTTCGGCAGGTGCTACCAATGAATTTAAAATATGGCCGCTTTATTAATCCTCTGGATGTGCAACAGAAACGCAAAGTAGTGGTGTTAGGTGAACGTATTCATCGTGATCTGTTCGGTGACGGCATAGACCCGGTGGGCAGGCAAGTGCAGATCCGCCAGATCAGCTTTACCGTCATCGGAGTATTTAAGCCAAAGCGTTACGGTAGCAACCGTGAGCGTATGGGGAGTCTGGTGTTTACGCCGTTAACGACCTTCCAACAAGTGTTTAACTATGGCAATGCGATCGGCTTTTACGCGATGATTCCTGAAGACGGTTTACGTAGCAAAGACGTTGCGGACCAGATGCGGCAGGTACTCATGCAGCGCCATCGAGTTGCCCCGAGTGACAATAGAGCTTTTGGTGACTGGAATTCTGAAAACGAATTTCTTCGTATAGAGCGGTTGTTCATTGGCATTCGAGCTTTTGTCTGGACCGTTGGGCTTGCCACATTGCTGGCCGGTGTACTCGGTGTGAGTAATATAATGCTGATCGCTATACGTGAGCGCCGCCGCGAGTTCGGTATTCGCAAATCTATTGGTGCGACACCGGGCTCTGTGGTGAAGATGATATTGGCCGAAACGGCAACGCTTGTGGGTGTCTCCGGTTTGTTGGGCCTGTTCGCAGGTCTGTTGGGGCTTTACGTGGTTGATCTGATTACAAGACCGATTACGCAAAGCGTTGACGCAGAGGTATTGTTTGATACGCCCACAATTGATTTACGCATTGCAATCGCTGCGGTAGTCGCCCTGGCGCTGGCCTCTGTTCTTGCAACTATTATCCCTGCAAGGCACGCAATGAAGATTGACCCTGTAGAAGCATTACGCGCGGAATAACCATGGTTAAGATGTTTTTTAAAGTGATTTTGTTGTTTCTTGTACTGGCATTGCTTGGTGCCGGTTTGTACTTTCTGGTAAAGAGAAATGAAAAAACCACCGAGGTGTTTGAAACCAGAGCGGTGACCATCGGCACTATTATAAAAAAGGCTGTCGCCACAGGCTCTATCGAGCCGCGACGTGAGGTGACAATAAAGTCACGAGTGTCTGGAGTGGTAGAAAGGCTTCACCTTGAAGCGGGGCAAACAGTGGAGCGTGAAGCACTGATTGCTAAAATCAGAGTGGTACCCGATGCGGTCGCACTTAATGCTGCGCAAGCGCGGGTAGAAACAGCACGTATCAGTGCAGCCAACGCGCTTCGTGAGCGTGACCGTCGCAAGAATCTGAGAAAAGACAAACTGATTTCAAAGGATGAATATGCCAGGTATCAGTTTGATTATGAAATCCAACGCGAAGAAGAGGCGCGTGCCAGAAGTAATCTGATTCTTATTCAGGAAGGCGGCAGTGGTGAGAGTGGCGCGGTATCGAGTGAAATCAGGTCAACGGTTAAGGGAACTATTCTGGCAATCCCTGTTAAAGAGGGTGAATCTGTAACAGAGACTAACAACTTTAATGAAGGCACCACTATAGCCTCGATCGCAGACATGACTGACATGGTGTTCAACGGCACGGTGGATGAATCAGAAGTAGGTCGTATCAAAGAAGGGTTGCCGTTAGTCATCAGTATTGGGGCAATTGAAAACGAAACCTTTGATGGCATGCTCGAATTTATCTCCCCCAAAGGCAACCGAGACGAAGGCACAGTGCAATTCAGTATTCGTGCGGCCATAACCGAAAACCCCGAGAGTAAAATAAGGGCGGGTTACAGCGCTAACGCTGACATTGTGCTTGATCGCCGTGATGATGTATTAACCCTCGATGAGGGAGTGTTGATATTCGATAACGACAGTGTATTTGTGCTGGTACAGAATGGTGATCAATTTGAGCGTCGTGAAATAGAAACGGGTTTGTCAGACGGGCTTCGGATTGAAATTGTCAGTGGCCTTACCGAGAGTGATGTAGTTCGAGTGCCTTAGCGGGCATACCTACAACGAGAATGGTGATGAGTGATACCAAGTTATCAAAAGAAGACACAGAGCGATTAGTCGGTAAAATAAAAGAATATTTCAGTGCCGAACTTGATCAGGAGATTGGTGGATTTGAGGCGGAGTTTCTAATCGAGTTTTTCGCTAAGCAGATTGGACCGCTCTACTATAATCAGGGATTG
>CALGJU010000283.1 GCA_937928685.1 uncultured Granulosicoccaceae bacterium | reverse complement strand
TACTTCAAGCTGCGACGTGGTTACGGTTTTCATTCTATCCATTCCAGTGAGCTGCAGCGAATCGGGAACGCAGCCAATGACGTATTACACATGTTGTGGTGCCCCTCGCCGTGCCGCCTATGCATGCACACCGCACTCTTTGAAAATCCCTTCACACCCGTGAGCACGTGAGCAGTCTGACGTATCAAATACCCCCCACTAACACCGGCCGGTTGATCAACCCACCACACTTACAACAAGTATTCGAATATTAGTGAAGATGCGATGACGTACCCGAAATGCATGCACACCACACAAACCCGCCAGCGTCAGCGAGGGATACACCGCTCGTCACGCTACTCAAGTAACCTATCACACAAGCAATTAACTTTAACTCATCGAGCCACACTAACCTCAGCAACCTGACGTACAACATATCCCTCACTAACACCGGCTAGTTGATCAACCCACCACACTTGCAGCAAGTTTTCGGATATTATTTCGACCCCAAATTAGCCCCCAAATCTAGCCGCACCCCAAGGAAACCCGACGCGTTAGCGAGTGGATCAAGTCCCTCAATCCGCTATCCGCGCTACACGTGAGTCTTCAAACAGCTGTTATTCAGTTATGAAGCTATACTCTTAACTTATGTCTATAACAAACGAAGCCAGATCATCACTGACCGCCATCCTACTCACTTTAAGCCTTGCCTTTTTACCAGACACGACCCTATCGCAAACCGAAGGCGGATCAACCAAAGACACTCCAGTGTGCCCATCGATCACGGAGGCACCCTACCCTGAATTCGCAGCGCCAGATAGAAAACCACACTACCGGGCCTGGAACAACCTACCTGTGATGCCAGCCTCTTGCCATATAACAGTGAAGACCCCGATTGCTATGACAGTTGCGATTGCAGCGTACTTCAATCACTCAGGTACACTGGAAGATATTGCTGCACAACTGGGTGCAATTTCAGCAATGCAAGATCTCACCTACTGGTCAGTGACCGACAAAGCCTGGCGCCAACTGGTATCAAATGCTATTGCCCTGAGCACAAACAATAACAAAGCTATTCGATCAGATTTTACGGCCGCTGAAGTACTGAGCGGGGATACGTTGTACTTCGCACAAAACGATACACGCTCCTGGGGGCTCAACGTCTATTCGTTAAAAGCGATAAACTCCTCACCCGATCAACTGATTTTCACAAGCGAAAATATCTCACCGGTAAAGTTAGGCCCGATAACACTCTTCGCACCGCAAACAGCACAGACAGTGGTGTTTGTTACCCGCGAGGATAATACGACATGGTCTTACTACAGCCTTGCTGTGCTCAAAGATACTTCATTCGGCGCTAAGGAAAAATCCCTTATCAACCGGCAAGCCGCGCTCTATAGATCATTGGCTAAAATTCCATCTGACCTTGAACCGCCACTAGCGCCTTAAAACAAGCTGAAAATCGCTTCATGCGATGTTTACTCACACGAATGTCAACGTCGTTTAAGTACCCACCACCAATGGCGAAGTCAGGCGGCGCAGAGAGGCAATCACACTCAACGCGGTAATCTTTCCGGTGGCAGGTGTTTCACTCGGCACATTTTCTATACTCATAGTGAAAGATGAAGCGTCTGCATCAACCTTAATGGTATGCATATTTCTATTCACCGCCGGGTCTGCCCACACCTCTACTGTCGTTCGATCAGGGCCGATGCCCGCCAATGCAAGTGCCGCGGCAACATTAACATTGGCTGGAAACGCTTTGGCCGCATCACGGGCCGTACCTGAAAAAACCTGCAACGCGCCAGTAAGATTATCTACATCAATACTATTTTCAATCAAATAAGGGGCACCGCTGAGCCCCGTGGGCGGCTTACGGGTTACCAGTGTTATGCTGCTGACCTCCCCTTCGGAAACCGCTTTAACAGCGTCCAAACCAAGCAACGCACCGGTCGGTACAAATATCACCGCGTTGTTTGCACGTGCGCGGTCAATTAAGTCCATGTTATCCAACAGAGCTCCCACCGAGAGCGGCATAAACGTACAGCCATTATCAACCGCCGAATTCGCTATGGCAGCAAACACCGACTTAGGGGCGCATTCGATCACCACATCAACGTGCGCACCCAATTCTTCTATCGGCAATATCATGGGCGGATGCTTAAAACCTGTGAGATTGCGTTTCAGCTTGTCCTGATCCCGGGCAGCTACTGCACTGAGGGCCATGCCGGGTATCTCACCTGCGTCCAAACACTTTGCCACCTTGAGCCCGATCGCCCCCAGGCCACCAATGGCTACTTTGAGATCTGATTGTTTTTTCATTAATATTGTATCTGTCAGCTGAACCTTGTCATTGCGTGACACTCTCTGGTATCCCTGCACGCAATAGAATAGTATCAGTATCGCATACAGGCCAACTCTGGCTTTACTTGGTGAATAATTTTACCTGGAGGATTTTCAATGAAACCATTTAATCAGCGTATCAGACACATAGTGGCTGGCGTTGCTACCGCTGTCGCGCTCACCACAATGACGGGCGCTGCCGCCGCGGAACGTTCCTATATCCTGACCACTGCAACCACCGGCGGTACCTACTACCCGGTAGGCGTTGCACTGGCAACGCTAGTGAAGGTCAAGCTGCAGAACAAAGAAAAAATCGACATGTCGGCCATTAGCTCCGCCGGATCCGGCGAGAACGTCAAATTGCTGCGAGAGAATCAAGCACAGTTCGCGATCATGCAAGGACTCTTCGGTCAATGGGCCGCCAACGGTACTGGCAAAGTGGCCGCAGATGGCAAGCAAGAAAACCTGCGCTCGATCTCTATGCTTTGGCAAAACGTTGAGCAAATGGTGGTGCACTCTGATCACGCCACCACCGGTACGGTTGATGATCTAAAAGGCCTCGCCGGTAAGACATTCTCTATCGGTAAAAAGAACTCCGGCACCGAAGGTTCGGGGCAGACCATCATTGGCAATCTGGGCATTGACTACGAAGGTTATAAGCTGGTCCATCAAGGTTACACGCCCACCGCTGAAGGACTGCAAAACGGTACTATTGTTGGCGCTAACATGACAGGTGGGCCACCAGTGTCTGCAGTCACACAGGCATTCGCTGCTATGGGTGACAACCTGAAGGTTCTGGATTTCACAGACGAGCAAATGGCTCGTGCAAATGGCGACGGTTCGTTGTGGACAAGGTTTGTTATACCTGGTGGCACCTACCCGGGTGTTGATAAAGACATCAATACCATTGCACAGCCAAATTTTCTGGCCGTCAACGCCGATGTAGATGAAGAAGCGGTATACCTTATTACCAAAACTATTTATGAAAACCTCGCGTTCCTCAACGGTATTCACGCAGCAACCAAAGCCATGTCACTTGATAAAGCGATCGGCGGACTGCCGGCACCATTGCACCCCGGTGCAGCGCGTTACTATAAAGAGCAAGGCATCGAAATCCCTGACATGCTAATGGCTAAGTAAGTCACTTGTCTTTTCACAGTTCACGGCGCGTTCGCGCCGTGAATCATATCTCACTGACAATGCTTCGGAATCACCCGTGTGAATAACCCTACCGAGGCACTCACCAGCCCCAATCATCGCAACTCTGAAAGCGGGCTGCTGGGCCGCTTCATCTTCTGGTTCAGCATAGCGTTTGCGCTATTTCATATTTGGGCAAACACATTTGCCACATTACCAGAGCTCACCCTTGCTGCAATTCACTTTGCAGGTTTTGGATTACTCTGCGCCTTAACACTACCCGCCTGGAAAGGCGCCCCGCTGTGGCTTGACGCAGCCATAGGTTTAGCTGCGTTTGCCTGCGGCATTTACGTTATCTTCGCCTTCGACTGGATATACGATCGTCAGGGCATCAAATTCATTTGGAGTGACTGGTTATTCGCCGTGATGGCAATTCTCATTATTCTGGAACTCTCAAGAAGAGTGGCAGGCATATTCATTCCCATCATGACATTGTTTTTTCTGTCCTACATGACCTGGATGGGTCCAATGATCTCTGGCCTGTTTAAGTTTCCCGGCCTCACCTGGGAAACCACGCTCTTTCGAAGCTATATAGAAGTGGCTGGCATGTTCGGCCCCATAGCTCGCATCAGTGCCACATTCGTTTTCATGTTCATACTGTTCGGGGCATTTTTACTGCGCTCCGGAGCAGGTGAGTTTGTTATTGACCTGGCGCGTGCCGTCGCAGGACGCATGGTGGGCGGCGCGGGGCTTGTTGCTGTTATCGGCTCTGCACTAACCGGTACGGTTTCAGGCTCCGCGGTGGCCAATACCGTGTCCACTGGCAGTATCACCATACCGCTAATGAAAAAAGCAGGCTTTCCTGCAAAATTTGCAGCGGGTGTTGAGGCATCAGCATCCACAGGTGGACAAATTATGCCACCCATCATGGGCGCTGGTGCGTTTGTGATGGCCACCTACACACAGATCTCTTACCTGACCATTGTTGCCGTATCAATACTCCCTGCACTGCTGTACTTTTTCTCTGTTGCAGTGTGGGTACGAATAGAAGCAAAGAAGCAACACATGGTACACGGTGATGATGACGCGCCTTCAGTGCGTGAAGTATTTGCTCGCGGCGGAATATCATTTTTATTGCCACTGGGGATTTTGATCGGCATGTTAATGTCCGGCTTTACCCCCACATACGCCGCCGCTTACGCCATTCTTGCCGTTATTGCAGCCAGCTGGTTAACACCGAATAAAATGGGCCCTAAAGCGATAGCCGAAGCGCTGGCACTTGGCACTCGCAACATGATAACCACTGCAATACTGCTGATCGCAGTTGGCATTGTAGTGATGACTGTAAGCACCACCGGTATAGGCAACACCCTGTCACTGGTACTTGCCGATTGGGCTGATGGCAATCTAATGATTGCACTTTTTCTTATCGCACTGGTTTCATTGATATTGGGTATGGGGCTGCCGGTAACCGCCTCCTACATCGTTCTTGCCACCCTTTCAGCACCGGCACTCAAAGAGCTGATGCTAAACGATGTGGTTATAGCAAAAATTGCATCAGGTACATTGCCGCAGGAAGCACACGCTATCTTTATGCTGGCAAGCCCTGAGGCACTGACCAAGCTCGCCGCCCCGATGCCATTGGCAGAAGCAAAAGAATTATATGCCCTAATGCCACGCGATTTTGCCCACACACTGTTTGAACAGGCAGTATCCCCTGCAGCACTGACTACCGCACTGCTGTCAGCACACATGATAATTTTCTGGTTAAGTCAGGATAGCAACGTCACACCCCCCGTCTGTCTTACCGCGTTTGCCGCTGCCGCCATCGCAAAAACTCCCCCAATGGCCACCGGCTTTACTGCGTGGCGCATAGCCAAAGGGCTTTATATTGTCCCGGTATTATTTGCCTACACACCCATTCTGTCAGGTGATTGGACAGCGGCAATTACCATCAGCTGCTTTGCCGCCATTGGCATATACGCCATAGCAGCCGGGTTTGAAGGGTTTGCAGAACAACCTTTGATGCTTTGGTTAAGGCCGGTAATATTTGCAGCAGGCATAGCGCTAATTTGGCCACTACCCATAGCATGGCATCTGCTTTTGGCTGTTCTGGTCGTTGCACTTATCCTGTTGAGTAATCGGCTAAAGGCTAGGAGCCTGTCCAAGAACTAGGATCTACTGCGGTCGCGATATTTTGGCCAGCTATTTCGATCCTTTTCGTTAAAGAAGCGCCACAATGAGGATCTGCCCTCAGTTCGTAAACTCCTCTATCTTATTCTCCCGAAGGCAGTAGAGAGAGTAATAGTCGCGGTGGTTTGTATACTGTTAATACTTAAACGCAAGTTCAGACCCAACCCGGCATACCTTCCTGAACCCATCAATCCGACATCTATTGGCATACCCAGAACAGTTTGATCACAGACAACATCACAACCGAAATCAGCTTTCCGGAATGCACTAATACCCACTTGCCCAGTCGTTGTAAAAAACGAATTAATTTGCTTCCTGATGCCGTAGGAAGCATAAAACTCAGAATAGAAAACATCATCAAAACACCGTAGAAAACAAGCGAGATTTTCAGTCAACCCAACGGAATAAACCCTGTGTTTCTCCGCAAAGTTAAGCTCTACGCCCACTATGGGGTACTCAGATGCAACAGACCCCCCGTACTGAGCCTCAAACCAGAGGTCTGCCCGCGAGACACCGGAACTTATCAGTAACACAAGTGCCAATAACCACTTAGCCATACGCATATCGTTCTCTGTGTTGCCGTTGATATTAATGTAAATTAAACCGTTCTGACTCAAGTACCGTATTCATAGCCTACGACTCTAACAGGTGAAAATCACCCACAAGTAGTCACATAGTAGACTGTCGGTATACTATTCTTTCTCGCTCTATCGCTTTGAAGTCTGATCAATGTAAACCTACCCGGCAGCGTGCTTTCGGATATTTTGGCAATGAATCTTCAGCATCTTTGACTCTATTTTCGATTCTGACGTTCATAGACTTGTAAGCGAGTAAATTCCGTTTGTATCACCGCTCGGGAACCATTGACCCAGTGCTCACTCTAGATTACCCATGATTGCTCTTAAAAACGTTCACCTCGCCTACAGCGCTGCCGGTCGCTCGATACCTGTGCTGTCCGGTGCGTCTCTCAGTGTTTCTGAAGGCGAAAGTGTTGCCATCATCGGTCCCTCCGGTTCGGGTAAAACATCGCTTCTCCTGGTGTTAACCGGTTTAGAAACACCAGACAGTGGCTCAGTCGTCTTCGACGATGTTGATTTACACTCTCAGTCTAACGATGCCCGTGCAGATCTTCGCCGTGACCGAATTGGTATTGTGTTCCAGAATTTCCACCTTATTCCAAGTCTCACAGCGCGCGAAAACGTCGCCCTGCCATTAGACATAGCGGGTAGCGACAACGCGCGGGGTCGTGCTGCCGAACTACTCGAACGTGTTGGACTTGGGCATCGAGTGAACCACTATCCGAACGCGATGTCTGGCGGTGAGCGACAGCGCGTAGCCCTTGCTCGTGCGTTGATTCATCAGCCTGCGCTGATGG
>CALGJU010000282.1 GCA_937928685.1 uncultured Granulosicoccaceae bacterium | reverse complement strand
GTACCAAATAGGGGGCGACCTGGTTTCGACGCGGGTGGCAAAACCTTAGGAGCATGCCGAGGAGCAAATTACCTCGTAAATCCAGTTTGCAAACTTTTAGTTGCTAACGAAGACAACTACGCGATGGCTGCTTAATTAGACCTTAAACTCTAGTTACTCAGTTATAACCCGAAGCCGTTTTGCCTGTGACTCGGCCCGGGTGCATTAGCCGCAGGATCGTGAGAGCGAGGCGCCTTGACTCAATCCACTAAACAAATAAAGGATCGCTGATTCAGCCCCTGTTCGTCGGGTCGGAAAGGTTAAATTAAAGACGAAACTAAGCATGTAGCGCCGAGGGCGGAGTGCTTGCGGACGCGGGTTCGATTCCCGCCGCCTCCACCAAGCAAAAAGAAAGGCCGGCTAACACCGGCCTTTTTTTTGGGTGACTGTATCATCACTGACGTGTCCCCAGGCCCGGTAAGCGCTCAACCAACCCGCCAGCGTAAGCGAGGGATACCCCAGTTCGGTACATATGCTGTTGAGATCAGCTCATTAGAGCCATCAGAAGCCCGCTACGCGCGGCAATATTGAAGTTTACCCTTCGGTTGAATTCTATCCTTATCTAATCTCGGGGACTTGCGCTGTTCCAAAAGCGGATGGATTGCGAAAGGACACATCCTGACCTTCAGATCCAATCCACGAATACTTTCCATCACGGCCAAGCCCGTCATCATCGTCATTAACCTCAATATTCAAACCAAACGGTTGAGCATTGGTGATGCCTACCTCATCTAACGGGATAACAGCGGTTAACACGTAGCCACCGGTAACATACTCAATACTGCCATTTACATTTATCCGTTGATAATTCGCAGGACCTTTTACCAGCAATATTTCATCTCCACCGGATGTAGGTGCAAAACGAAATTGGTAGTCATTTACGCCGTCGTAGGTGCCACCCTTATTGTTATTTCCATCAATAAATATCTCTACGCTATCGTCTTCATAGCGTCTGAAAGGTCCACTATCATCAAACAACTGGGTATCTGTAACGTTTACAGTGATTTCTATGTTCTGTATCGGCAATATAGTGCCATCAGCATCGGTGAGTTCAGACTTCAATTTCGCACACCACCACGATTGATGGTCTACGCTGGCACCGGGCAGAGGAACTCTGGTTTCCACAACAATGGGAACCTGACTTCCGCACTCACTGGAAAACGGATTCTCGATGCCACCGGTTACATAGCTCCCTTCAACACCGATAGTGACATCGAGACTGTTCACAGGTGAACGTCCCTGCTCAATTTCAAATAGGTTACTTCTAGCGTCGTTATCGAAGTCAAAGCCTGTGTTGTAACTATTTTCGAAAGTCACCGACAGGGCATCTTGAGCCACAAAAACAAATTTCTGACGCTCTGCCAGCGTCAAGTAGCTTGTGGCACCATAGCTAATGCCCCACTCCACTACCACACTCGATCTTTGGTTACGCGGTACATCCACCGAACCGGTCCACAGATCCTCCTCAGTTTGCTGCAGCTCAGTACTTTGATCATTGACCCGCACACTCAGTTGCAGCGCTTCCGAGTCAAGTGCTGAAACAGTTCGCAGCACCTGCGGTAATTGTATTTCTGTCAGCGAGCCACTATTTATTACTACAGACGCAGGTTTGCCGCCGGAATCACAGGCTACCAACAACACTGCAAGCAATAAAACGGCAATGGAATTTCTCGTGCTACAGGCCATTTCCACATGTTTCCTTATTTGATCCCGGATTTTTGCTAATTCCCTACTCGTCATGACAGTATACTTGCCAAAACCAGCCAGTACACTAGACCGATCAAAATAAATCCGGCCGAATGACGATAACCAAGCTAACCGAACCGTTCTGCAATACCTTACAGCTTAACTTCGCTGGCTGAATATGGTCAAAATCAGCTCTCGAGGCAATACGGACATCACCGCAGGTGCAAGCATGAAAAGATTAATATTCTTCGCTATATTTTGCCTTTGTTCGCAAACTAGCCTGGCGCTCGGCGACACGCTTACCACAGGCTCGGTCAACCACCGCTCTGCCAGTAATGCAAACTCTTCGCTCACCCTGGAAGATACCCGCCATCTTCTTTCCAGAACAGGATTCGGAGCAAGCCCGAAAGAAATTAATCAACTTTTCGGCTTGAGCCGGGCTGAAGCGATACAGACAATAATCTCTGGACTCCGCCCGACTCCCCAAACGAGCCCGCCATCCTGGACAGAAAATGCTGCCCCCTATCATTGGGCCCGACAGGAGCTTTCCAAGGACAATAGGCGGAAGTTTACCGAGGCCCGTGATAACGAAATCAGGTCATTACGGCAGTGGTGGGTGCAGGAAATGATTTCCACTGATAGTCCACAAACAGAACGCCTTCTGCTTTTCTGGCAAAATCATTTTGCCACTGGCTACTCCGCGATAAACGATCAGGCACTGGCCATCGCTCGACAGCATTTCATGCTGCGGGAATATGGCAGCGGGAACTTTCGAACACTGCTAAAGCAGATCATCCGCGATCCTGCGATGCTCAACTATCTTGACAACAACGGCAGTCGAAAAGCCAAACCGAATGAAAATTTTGCAAGAGAACTAATGGAGCTATTCACACTGGGTGAGGGAAACTATAGCGAACAAGATATAAAAAATGCAGCCCGCGCTTTAACCGGTTATGGATACTCAGAAATATACGACCAGAAATTCGTCTATAAGTACTGGGATCACGACAAAAGCAATAAAACCATCTTTGATCAAACAGGCAACTTTGACGGTGATGATCTCATAGATCTTATTCTGGCCAAACCGGCGGCAGCAAGATTTATCACTGCTAAGTTGTGGCGAACACTGGTGGGTGATGTCCACACAGATAGTGAATTACTGAGCCCTCACGCAACAGCCTTCCGACAATCTGACTACGACATTAAAACCCTCTACAAAAGTATATTACTAAGTGATGAATTCTGGCGCGGTGCAAACAGAGCCGGCATTGTCCACTCTCCCGTATCCTTAACTATCGGCACCGTACGATCTACCGGTGTACTACCCGCTGACTGGCAAACATTGCCAGCCAAACTATCACAGATGGGCCAACGACTATTCGACCCACCGAACGTGGCGGGCTGGCCCGGGGGCGAAGCATGGATTACTCCTGGTCGGCTTCTTTCTAGACTTGAGTGGCTGGAGCAACTCGCTCAAGCGGATAATACACAGCTTCGAACAAACGCCACCATGTCTATGAATCCTATGGCATCGAAGAATCCTATGGCATCGAACGAACCCGCTATGCAAAGCCAAAACTCTATGCAAAGCATGAATAAGATGAATTCAACAGACAGCAATCAGCTGGTGGTGCGAATGGCTTCAGAGGAGTTCGATCAACCCGCAAAGTACCTCGTAGAGGTTCATGGTAAAGACAATCTCCTGTGGAGCTCTGGTGAAATGTCTCTGGCGGGCGGCCACGATACCAAACGCATGGGCCGTATTAATCGAAAAAACATGCCTTGGCAGCTGATTAGCTTTCCAGTAGATATTGATCACAACAATATCACCGCCATCGAAATATCATTTCTAAACGACGGCACCACCCCTCAGGGTGCTGACAGAAACTTATTTGTCAGCCGGGTTTTATTCGGCAACAAAACCTGGTCCCCTATAAATGGAAAGCAAACCGGTAAGTGCGCACGCAAGAAGCCACAACAGCAAGGCAGCCTGTATTGCAACGGTACCGTGCGAATGGAAAAATACACTACAAGCAGCCCTGCTCATACAGTAAAGCCCGCAAACAACACACTTCGGGTCAGTGGCGCTTATGTGAACTTTGTCCGCCCACCAAAAAGAAAACCACATGCAGAAATCGTATTCTCACTTTCTGACGTAGAGTTCAATGATCGATATTGGAATACGATGAGCGTCAAGTATGTTAAGAACAAGGACGGCTATGCAGTCTGGATGAACAACCATGATTGCTGGCCAGACTGTTTTGAAAAATGGCCGGAATGCGCCTGGCTCAATGAACACGCACCGACACATAAAACAGTATCTTTATCACTGTCGTCGAAAAAGAAAAATCTACGCTGCATGTACGATGGATTGAGTCGTGCAGATCAAGAGCTCGCACAGGCACTGTGGATGCTGGTGGATGACCTCTACGCAGTCGGTGCCAACAGTTACAAAATGAGGCGCAACAAACTAGCCATCAATTACGAAAACTGGAAACCACAGATTGAATTAATGCAGAGACAAGTGGAAAATTCCAGGTACTACAACAGTGCTATTGCATTTGAAGTGAGCCCCCGGCCTATCATTGATGCGACACTTTCTGAGAGTGCAGCATCACCACTACCTGGAGGCCTTGATTCCATCGAATGGCTAAGCGAGCTGGAACAGTTACAACAACGCATGCCAAAGATTGATCTGGCATTGTTACTACTACCATCAGAGCCCGCAATGCCGCTGACCACAAACAATCTTGCAGATGTCATTACAGATCTGAACTATCAACTTAAATAATCACGGGACGGATTAAAACCATGAATCGCAGATCATTGATTAAAATGCTAAGTGGCTTACCTTTATTGCCATTACTACCACAGATTTCACTCGCCAATGTATCTAACAAACGGGTGATTTTGTTAGAGCTTTCCGGAGCAAACGATGGATTGAATACCGTTGCGCCTTTCAAGGATGATCGCTATCACGCATTGCGGCCTAATATAGGACTAAAAAGCAACAACACCATTGCGATCGACGACTACTTTGCTTTTAACCAGGCACTCAAAGAAACCATGCCCCTGTGGGAGCAGGGAGAAATGGCAGTAGTACATGGCTTAGGCTACCCGAATCCGAACCGCTCCCACTTTAAGTCTATAGAACTGTGGGAAACGGGCAGCGATGGAAACAAATCAAAACGCAACGGTTGGATTACCCACGATATAGAACATGCCTACGCCATTTCAAACATAGACGCACATGGCATCTCCCTGGGTGGCGGCATGGGCATCTTTACCAGCGCAAAGGGAAATTGGCTTAGTATGACAACAGCCAATCAATTCTCAGACCGATCAATAGAAACACCTGGCACAAACAACAGCAATAACGCGATGATGCAGCTACTACATGAACGCGCTAAAACACTACACTCTTCACTCGATCAAATTGCCAACAAGGTTGAACAAAATAAACACCGGGTAAAAGCCAATAGCGGCAATAGCTTTAACGCACAAATCGCACATACGATAAACTTGATTAACTCTGGCGTAAACGCACCTGTGTTAAAAATAAGTTTAAACGGATTTGATACGCACGAGAATCAAATCGGCAGACATCAGCAACTATTACGGCAACTGGCTTCAGGCGTCAGCAGACTCCGCACAGAACTAACTAAAACAGACAACTGGAAAAACACTACCGTACTCACCTACTCCGAGTTTGGTCGACGGGCAGCCGAAAATAGAAGCAATGGCACTGATCACGGAACAGCATCCGCACACTTTGTATTTGGTGGGAGCATCAATGGTGGCTTTCATGGTCAACATCCGGATCTTGGCAACCTGCTAGAGGGTGATCTGCAACACACCATGGACTACAGAGCACTCTATAGCAGCGTATTGTCTGACTGGCTGAACGTGCCAACCAACCAGTTTGAAGCTTATCAAGACAATCGACTGAATGGTCTATTCGGCTAGTTTGTTTTTTTATTGTGGCTCGCTCTGAGTTGGGTTGCTTGAGCGGCCTCCCAAGCCGGGGCCACACTTTTTAGAAAGACCAAAAAGCAAGCAACAAGTCTTATCGCAAAAGCAAAGCACATCCCGCTTTTATCGTAGCGCCTCGGAAACCCGACGCGTGAGCGAGTGGCAAGCCCTGTACGTAACAGCCCAAAGTCCGGCATACAGATGCAAACAGACTGACGGATAGATATCGGCAGTTAATCAACACCGGAAGAACGGTAAAAATCACGGCAGCCTACCCACTCGCTTACGCGTCGGGCTTCCAAAAGCAAAGCACATCCGGCTTTTATCGTAGCCCCCAGGAAACCCGACGCGTGAGCGAGTCGCAAGCCCTGTACGTAACAACCCAAAGTCCGGACTACAATGCAAACAGACTGACGGATGGATATCGGCAGTTAACCAACACCGGAAGAACGGCAAAAATCACGGCAGCCCACCAACTCGCTTACGCGTTTCCAAAAGCAAAGCACATCCAGCTATTATCGTAGCCCCCAGGAAACCCGACGCGTGAGCGAGTGGCAAG
>CALGJU010000281.1 GCA_937928685.1 uncultured Granulosicoccaceae bacterium | reverse complement strand
ATTGTGCGAGGCGGTTTGCCCGGCACTGGCGATCACCATTGATTCTGAGCAACGCGCTGATGATACGCGTCGCACCACGCGTTACGATATCGATCTTTTTAAATGCATTTTTTGCGGTTTTTGCGAAGAAGCCTGTCCGGTAGATTCTATTGTTGAGACACGAATTTTTGAATACCACTTTGAAAAACGTGGCGAGCAAATCATGACCAAAGACAAACTGCTCGCCATTGGTGATAAATACGAAGCCCAGATCGCTGCTGATCGCGCTACTGATGCAGCGTTTCGCTAAGGGGCCGTCATGGATTTAAAACTTATCATTTTCTGGGTGTTTTCGTTGGTGCTGATTGGTGCCGCGATCGGCGTAATCACTACCCGCAACCCGGTTCAGGCAGCGTTGTTTTTAGTACTCGCTTTCGTTAACAGCTCGATTATCTGGATGTTGATGGAAGCGGAGTTTCTCGCCATCACACTGGTGTTGGTATACGTCGGTGCGGTGATGGTGCTGTTTTTGTTTGTGGTGATGATGCTCGATGTCAATCTCGTGCCATTGCGTGAGGGCTTTACCCGCTATTTACCTGTAGGTGGCTTGGTGACGGCTGCTATTGTGTTGCAAATGGTCTTGTTGATTCGTGTTAAGTGGGTTGATGCCACGCAGTATGCGCAACCACTGCCAAAGCCTGCTGACTATAGCAACACCGAAGCACTTGGCATGGCACTCTATACCGATTATCTATTTCAGTTTGAGGTGGCAGCGGTGATCCTTCTGGTGGCGATTATTGCAGCCATCGCCCTGACCATGCGTCGTCGACCGTTGACCAAGTATCAGCGTCCGGCAGAGCAGGTGCTGGTACGGAAAGCAGATCGATTGCGTGTGGTTCAGGTGAATAGCGAAGACAATCAGAACCCTGCAGTGATGAGCAATTACGCTGCAGCATCACCGACCGTAGCGCCTGGTGATACCAGCGTTGATGGCGCAATAGATGACGCCACTGAACAGGGAGCCAAGCCATGATCCCACTCTCGCATTTTCTTACTCTCGGTGCGGTTCTATTCGGGTTGAGTATTGCCGGAATATTTCTCAATCGAAAAAACATCATTATCATTTTGATGTCGATTGAATTGATGTTGCTGGCAGTGAATATGAACTTTGTTGCGTTCTCCTATTTTCTGGACGACACAGCAGGTCAGGTTTTTGTATTTTTTATCCTAACGGTAGCTGCAGCAGAAGCTGCAATCGGACTCGCCATATTGGTGGTGTTATTCCGAACCCGCGGCACGATTAACGTGGGTGACCTGGATCAGCTGCAGGGATAAACGATGAAACTTATATACATTTGCGCGCCGCTCGCACCACTGATTGGTGCCATTGCCGCTGGTTTTTTTGGCAATAAAATTGGCCGAACCAATGCTCACAGAGCCACTATTGCAGGTGTTGCAATAGCTTTTCTGCTGTCTTTGGTGTCGCTGTTTCACCAGATGTCCGGCGGTGAAAGGTTCGACGAGACGATCTACACCTGGATGGTCAGCGGTGGGATCAAGTTCGAGGTCGGATTCCTGGTTGATCGATTAACCGTAGTGATGATGACCGTAGTGACTTCGGTGTCGTTGATGGTGCATATCTACACCATTGGCTACATGAAAGATGACCCCGGTTATCAGCGGTTCTTCAGTTACATCTCTCTGTTTACCTTTGCGATGTTGATGTTGGTCATGGCCAACAACTTCATGCAGCTTTTCTTCGGTTGGGAAGCAGTCGGGTTAGTGTCATACCTGTTGATCGGATTCTGGTATAAAAAACCGACAGCGATCTTTGCCAATCTAAAAGCATTTTTGGTTAACCGGGTCGGGGACTTCGGGTTTCTATTAGGTATTGCAGCAGTGCTGATGTATACCGGCACGTTGAATTACTCAGAGGCTTTTGCCGCGGCGCCCTCTATGGTGGGCACGACAATAGAACTCATTCCTGGTGTGGCCTGGTCTGCACTGACCGTGACCTGTATTTGTTTGTTCATTGGGGCGATGGGTAAGTCTGCGCAAATTCCGTTGCACGTATGGCTTCCCGATTCCATGGAAGGGCCGACGCCAATCTCAGCACTGATTCACGCCGCCACGATGGTGACCGCGGGTATTTTTATGGTGGCGCGCATGTCACCGTTTTTTGAGTTATCGGTGACGGCACTGTCATTTGTTCTTATTATTGGTTCACTCACCGCATTGTTGATGGGGTTGATCGGTATTGTTCAAAACGATATCAAACGGGTGGTCGCCTACTCAACGCTTTCACAGCTTGGCTATATGACTGTTGCATTGGGGGCATCAGCCTATGGTGCGGCGATCTTCCATCTAATGACTCACGCGTTTTTTAAAGCGTTGTTATTTCTGGCAGCCGGTAGTGTGATTATCGGTATGCACCATGAACAAGATATAAGAAAGATGGGGGGCTTGCGAAAGTACATGCCAATCACCTATTGGACCTCATTGATTGGTACGCTTGCGCTTATCGGATTTCCTGGTTTCTCGGGTTTCTTTTCTAAAGATGCCATCATTGAAGCGGTTCACCACTCGCATATTCCAGGTGCGGGCTTTGCCTACCTCTGTGTCTTGCTTGGTGTATTCATTACTGCGTTTTACAGCTTCCGAATGTTCTTTCTGGTATTTCATGGTGAAGAGCGGTTTGACGACCATACCCGTGAGCATCTGCATGAATCACCGAAAGTGGTGACGTGGCCGTTGATCCTGCTCGCGATTCCATCTGTCATTCTCGGCGCGCTGACTATCGGCCCGATGTTGTTCGGTGGCTTCTTCGGTGATGCTATTGTTGTTGATCCTAGTCGTGATGTGCTGGCAGAAATTGGCAGCCATTACCACGGCGTTGTGAAGTTCGTCTTACACGGCTTTCAAGTCCCGGCCGTGTATCTGGCATTGGCAGGAGCTGTCAGCGCCTGGTATATCTATTTGCGCAAACCGTCGATTGCAGACTGGTTTGCTGACAAGTTCGGATTTCTGCATCGCTTGCTCGACAATAAATACGGCTTTGATGACTTCAATCAAAAGGTATTCGCAGGGGGCAGTCTGGCCCTTGCTGATAAGCTGTGGACCGTTGGTGATGTAAAACTCATCGATGGAATGATGGTTAACGGAACAGCCAACAAGATTGGCGTGTTCTCAACAGTGATCCGCAAGCTCGGAAGCGGTTATTTGTACAATTATGCATTCGCCATGATCGTCGGCCTGTTGGCGATGTTATCTATCTTCATCTTTACAACGTAGTTACGCTTGATGCCTATACTAAGCCTAATCATCTGGTTGACCATACTCGGTGGATTGCTGACTCTATTCGTCGGTGATCAACGTTGTCGCATGCTGGCGTTGGTTATTTCAATCATCGCATTTGTTTTTAGCCTAACGTTGTACTTTGGTTTTGATACCACCACAGCTCAAATGCAGTTTGTTGAACACGCTGCATGGCTGCCGTCATTCGGTATTAATTACAGCCTGGGTGTTGATGGTATTTCAGCGCCGCTGATCATTCTCACGACATTTATTAATATTGTTGTGGTGATATCAGCCTGGGAGGTCATACAAGATAAGCCTGCGATGTACCTGGCGTCGTTCCTGATCATGACGGGCTTTATGGTAGGTGTGTTCGCGGCGACGGACTCTATTCTTTTCTATATATTCTTTGAAGCAACCTTGCTGCCGATGTTTTTGATTATTGGTATCTGGGGTGGGCCGCGCCGTGTGTATGCGACTATCAAGTTTTTTCTCTACACCTTCTTTGGTTCTGTGTTCATGTTGGTCGCGCTGATTTATATGGGCACCAAGACAGATAGCTTCGCTATACAGGCGTTGCATGAGCTGCCGCTAGGTTCTGGTGCGCAAACGCTTATCTTCTTTGCCTTCTTTATCGCTTTTGCAGTCAAGATTCCTATGTGGCCGGTACACACCTGGCTGCCGGATGCGCACGTCGAGGCCCCTACAGCGGGTTCTGCTGTACTGGCAGCGATCATGTTGAAGATGGGTGGCTATGGCTTTATGCGATTCTCTTTGCCCATCGTGCCTGATGCCAGCGCTCAGCTGTCGTGGTTGGTGATTCTGTTCTCTTTGATCGCTGTGGTGTACATCGGGTTTGTTGCACTGGCTCAATCAGATATGAAAAAACTGATTGCCTATTCGTCGATCTCCCATATGGGGTTTGTAACGCTGGGCATGTTTGTGATTTTCGGCATCATGGCCAATTCAACGGAAGGTGCTGCGGACGGTCATGTCGTTATGGCGCTTGAAGGTGCAATGGTACAAATGATCTCGCATGGCTTTATCTCTGCCGCGATGTTCCTGTGTGTCGGTGTGTTGTACGACCGAATGCATTCAAGACAAATTGCTGACTATGGCGGTGTGGTAAACACCATGCCTTTGTTTGCGGCTTTTATGGTTTTCTTTGCAATGGCCAACGCTGGACTTCCCGGTACTTCGGGGTTTGTCGGTGAGTTCATGGTCATACTGGCCACGTTTAAAGCGAACTTCTGGTATGCGTTTCTTGCCGCATCTACGTTGATCCTTGGCGCTGCTTATACTTTGTGGATGGTGAAGCGTGTGGTGTTTGGTGATGTGGCTAATGAGAATGTTGCCGCGCTTACTGATATCAATAGACGTGAAAAATACATGCTCGGCCTGTTGGCTGCGATGGTGTTGTTTTTCGGCTTATGGCCGCAGCCGATGGTGAATATGATGCACGCAACTATTGAAAATCTGGTGCAGCATGTCACCACGTCGAAATTGTAGGGGCTGACAATGGATAATTTAGGACTTGCAGCTCCCGAGATGTTCTTGCTTTGCGCGATCTGTCTTATATTGATTGGTGATTTATTCGTCACCGATGCGCGCAAACCACTGGCTTATGGCTTATCGCAAATCGCGTTACTTGTGACACTGATTTTGACGTGGTGGATATCACCTGAAAGCGGTGCCGTCACCGCGTTTGGTGGCAGTTTTATCATGGATCAAATGAGTGTCGTTTGTAAGTCATGGATATTGGTGGTTTCAATGGGTGTGTTTCTGTATTCCCGTGATTTCGTTAGCGCTCATAAAATTACCAATGGTGAGTACTACACGCTGGCACTCAGTGGTGTGCTTGGCATGATGATCATGGTGTCTTCAAGCACCATGCTGACGTTGTATCTAGGTTTGGAGTTACTGTCTCTGTCTTTATATGCGATGGTCGCGTTGAAGCGAACTGATGAGCGGTCGGCGGAAGCTGCGATGAAGTATTTTGTACTGGGTGCGTTAGCTTCCGGGGCACTGTTGTACGGTATTTCAATGATCTACGGTGCGACCGGTAGTTTGCACTTTGACCAAATTGCAATTGCACTGTCTGCATCAGGCGAGGGCAGTACCGCTGCTATGTTTGGTCTGGCATTTCTTGTTGTAGGTATTGCGTTTAAGTTTGGTGCCGCACCATTTCATATGTGGGTGCCTGATGTCTACGAAGGTGCGCCGACCTCGGTCGCTCTGTATATTTCTGCAGCACCTAAGATTGCCGCGTTTGCGCTGGCGATTCGATTTTTAGTTGATGGTTTGGAGACAGCCCACAACAGTTGGCAGGGTATGTTGATTGTATTGTCAGTGCTGTCGATTGTGATTGGCAATGTCGTTGCACTCGCACAGGTGTCAATCAAACGGATGCTCGCCTATTCAACCATCTCGCATGTCGGGTTCATTTTGCTCGGGGTGCTTTCCGGCAGCCAGCAGGGATATTCGGCGGCAATGTTCTACGCAATCACCTACTCGTTTACCAGTCTGGGTGCATTCGGGGTCATTCTCGCAATGGATCGCATGGGAGTGAGCGTGAACCTGCTGACTGACCTGCGTGGTTTATTTCGTCGAAGCCCGACCTACGCATGTGTGATGGGTATATTACTGGTGTCGATGACGGGTGTACCGCCGACGGTCGGTTTTTACGCCAAGCTAGCTGTACTGAGTGCCGCTGTGCAGGCGGATCTCACCTGGCTTGCGCTTATTGCGGTCATTTTCTCAGTCGTTGGGGCTTTCTATTATCTGAGAGTGATCAAATACATGTTCTTTGATGAGCCGGTCGAGCCTCAGCCCGTGCTGGCTGCAGCGGACGTGCATGTGGGCTTGGCGATCAACGGTGGCGCGATTTTGTTTTTCGGTTTGTTTCCCGGTCTTATAATGACGGCTTGCGCAGCAGCGTTCGGATTGTAGTGATGCAGGTGCATCGTAGATCTACGGAGCGGTAGATCAGTCGATAGTGCCGGTTCCCGCCTGACCTGACGTGCGAGACATCCCTCGCTAACGCTGGCGGGTTGCATGGAGCAAGAGCGCACGAAAGGAAGCCCGACGCGTGAGCGAGTGGACCGGGCCGCTGCAAGCCAAAAGCAAGATCCCACCAAAACCCCCACACAACCACAGCTAATCGCACCCGCAACAAACCCGCCAGCGTAAGCGAGGGATACCCAGTACGTAAAACCGCCCACGTCCGTTCAAAAACTCGACGTCAGCCCAAGATTCAAACCAACCCCGCTGACCTGACGCATAAGACATCCCTCGCTAACGCTGGCGGGTTGCATGGAGCAAAAATGTGCCCTTCCAAAACAAAACCCGACGCGTGAGCGAGTGGAACAAGCCATGCAGGTCAAGACCAAAAGCAAATTCCCACCAGAACCCGCACTTAACCGCAGCTAATATACCCCTCTAAACGACCCCACCATCCGCGCCAAAAACCGCAGTTCAAAGGTGTCGAGTGAGGGCCCGCCTGCGTCAGCGAGCCTATTGCATACTGAATGCCGATCGCGCCCGCACCGGGGATTGTGCTGATGGTGAATTATTTCGCTTTTTACCTAATCAAAAACTTGTAATTGCAGGCGAATCCTTCTATCATTGGCTATTGCAGTTGCGGGGTGGAGCAGTCTGGCAGCTCGTCGGGCTCATAACCCGAAGGTCGTAGGTTCGAATCCTACCCCCGCTACCAAGGATCATTAAAAAAGGCCCCTGCTAAGGGGCCTTTTTGT
>CALGJU010000280.1 GCA_937928685.1 uncultured Granulosicoccaceae bacterium | reverse complement strand
GACCGACTAAACTAGCGACATTTTTCACTAGCAATTTCTTCGACCGACTAAGATGGGCCTGCGTCGAATTTTTCCAACGCAGCTATGGCGGCTGTGGCGAAGATAAAGTGTTACCGACTTTCCAAACAGCCCACTAGGGTCGTAGCGAGGTTGTGAGATTTCAGGTCAGATATTTCGATCGATAGAGGCGAATAGTCATTCTTCTTTAACGATATGGATCCAAATAGCCGGCCAAAATATCGCGACCGCAGTAGATCATTGTTCTCGGACAAGTTCCTAGTCGCTTCGATAACTTAATATAGGAGACTGATCTGTGGGAAAGTCGCTGCAGGATCAATTGCTAAAAGCCGGCCTTGCTAACAAGAAGCAAGCGGTACGCGCCAAGAAAGCGAAGAACAGTAAAGAAAAGCTACAGCGTACTGGCAAAGAGGTTGGTGACGATATTGCTGATGCCGCACTTAGCGCTCAGAAGGAAAAGTTCGCCAAAGATCGTGAGTTAAACAAACAGAAAAATGAGCAAGCCCAACAGGCGGCAATACAAGCGCAAATAGCGCAGCTGATACAAATGAATTCTGTATCTGAACGCGGTGAGATCGATTTCAGCTTTCCTGATGGCAAGTTGATTAAAACGATTAGCGTCGCCGAAAGACAGCGGTCAGCTCTGGTGGCAGGGTCACTCGCGGTGGTTAAGCTGCGTGATCGTTATGATCTGGTGCCACGAAAAACCGCAGAGAAAATAGCAGAGCGTGATGAAAGCGTTGTGCTTTTGTGCAACACCGAAACCGGAGACCCGGAGCACGAAGATGAATACGCCGAGTTTAAGGTGCCGGACGATTTGATGTGGTAACGGACGTTAAGCATCAATTGATTTTTAATACAGGTAGACCGTTGGCATCATGTTGTTGTTAGATAAAAATATATTTCCGAACCTATTGGCACTTGTACTGATCCTTATAGGTTGGCTGATTCCCGGCAATGTGGGAACCGTGGTATTTTACACGGGATTGTTTGCGCTATCCGGAGCGGTGACCAACTGGCTGGCGGTACATATGCTGTTTGAGAAAGTGCCGGGTCTATACGGCTCTGGTGTGATTCCGACTCATTTTGAAGAATTCAAAACCGGCATTCATAAGCTGGTGACACAGGAGCTGTTTAACCGTGAGAACGTAGAAAAATTCTTCAGTCAGAATGAAAACGCCAGCAAAGTAGTAGACATTGAACCAGTGGTGAACAACCTTGATATGGACGATGCGTACGATCAGTTAGTGGCGGTGGTAATGGAGTCAACGCTGGGTGGTATGCTGGCGATGGTAGGTGGTGAAAAAGCGCTTGATACTATGCGTGATCCGTTTAAAAACCGTATGCGTGAGTTTTTACTGAAGACTGTCCGTTCACCTTCGTTTCAAAAGAATATGCAAAAGCAGTTGCAGAGTATCACCAGCAGTGATGACTTTACTGATCGGGTCGGTGGGATCGTTAAAAACCGACTGGATGAAATGACGCCTGAGCTGGTGAAAGACATTCTGCAACGAATGATTCGTAAGCACCTTGGCTGGTTGGTCGTATGGGGGGCAGTATTTGGTGGTTTGATCGGATTGGTGTCATCGATATTTTTATTGTAAGTATCAGGTAAGTGTTCAGGCGCACCTGTCACATCCATGGGCGTTGTCGTTCGTGACCAGCCTGCCGCCTCGAAATACCCCTGTATGTTGCGCGCGAACTCCTACCCCGTGAATACGATGGGCACACCCTGAAAAGCTATCCCAAACACCAAGCAAGACACCAAGCAAGACACCAAGCAAGAAACCATGTGCGCCACTCAAATGTGGCGCACAACTCAATTACTTGCTGATCTCAATGGCCGGTGTCCCTGGCTTTGTGAGTGGTGCTGCTTCTTTTGCTGCAGCCGGCGCACCGGGTTCACCAAGGTTGTTGGTGCTGGCAAATTCTTTAAACTCTTTGAGGTACTTGCTTCGCTGTGCGTTCAGCACGTCCGGGCTTTCACCCGGTGAGTGCGTAATACGATAATCCCACCCCAGTGCACCGGCATAGCCGTTGTCGTACCAGCTCTGAAGCATCGTTTTATGATCTGCAGCGTTTAGGCCTTCGACCGGGTATTCACCCATTATCATCGGCTTGTCGCCGAAGCCCAGCTCTGTGGGTGATTTTGAGTACGGCCAGTAGTCATTAACCCAGTCGTAGATATGGGGCTGGTAGAAATCGATATCGGTGTTCTGCCACGCATTCAGCCATTTTACTGCAGCGCTGCCAATAGTGACCGGTATGTTTGGCGTTTCCTGGCGCATGATCTTAATGGTGTCTCCCAGGAAGACTTCCATTTGATCGTGGGTGACAGGTTCGAGATCGCTGGAGGGCTCAAAGTCATTGCCACCGTACTTATTTTTCCCCGTCATAGCCCATTCCGGTTCATTGATCACGTCCCAGGAATGCAGTGCTGACAAGTGAGGACTTTTGGCGAGTGCTGCGACCAGAGGTCGTACCACGTTCGACATTAGCTTGCTTCTCTTCGTGTCATCAATAACGATGTCACGGTAGCCTGTCATGGTGAGGCCATAGTCTTCACGGGTTGGGCGGAAACCGTCAAATGAATACAAGCACAGCATGACTCGTATACCCGCTTCGTCAGCAAGCTCCAGAGCCTTCAAGGCGTCATCAATAGCTTGTTGCCCTAATTGATTCGGCGCGCCGTCAGCGTCAAAGGTGATCGCGTCTGTCCAGAATTCCGGCCAGACCCACCAGCGAACGACTTCAATGCCGTTGGCTGCCATATCGTTGAGTTCTTCCTGATAAGGGGTGGGGTCTGCTGCCACGCCTTTTTTTGCCCAGGCTGATATACCACCGAAATCACCTGAATAGTTTTTCCAGGCATAGTTGATTCCGTAGCTGAATGATTCCTTCAGTTCAGCGGAGTGCAACGATGTGCACATAGTCACCAAAAAGAACAATGTGACTGCACTGAGCTTTCGCATACTGTCTATCTCCGGAAAACGATTTTTAGCACGATCAAAACCAGCCATCCAAACAGCGGCTATTATTGATCGGAAAATGAGCTACCTTGCGATACCAATCCATCTAGAGAAGAATCGGCACGCACAACTAGTTCTACAGCTTCAAACTCTGCAATATCAGTGCAAGTCTGCTGTGCTGAAATGACAAGTTGCTGTTTTTATTGAAATTAATGAGTAAATTCTTCGAGATTCACGATTCGTTAATTTGTATGTCGTTGAAACTGATTAAGCTCGACTGCGCGAAATCAGCAATGCCGAACCAATTTGGTGGTCTTACTTACTGGTCGTTTTTCGCAGCTTTAAAGAGAATGGGCTTGTCGTCGGCTATCTGCTTTTGCGGTGGCGGCGGTGGCGGCGCGGCATAGAACACCGGTTGCTGGTTATCGACAGTCTTCTCGAATGGCTTGTTCATTTTAACTTCTGTGCCATCCTGCTCCGCCTGCTGCATTGCTTTGTGCAGCTCTTTTGCTGTCTCATCTGACCACGGCAGTTGATACGATCTTGGCTCATCGACTTCCGGTATTTGCAACCAAAGGTAGATGGCTTCATCTTCCTTCATGAGAGAGCTGATTACCTGAACCCGCTCAATGTCCTTGTGTACTGTTTCTAACGACACCGGTTTGGGGCGACTGAGAATATCATTCAGGCTGAAGTAGCCAATCGGCAGGAAGGCCGTTGCACACACTAACGCGGTGACCTTTAATTTAAGTGATCGAGGTGACCAGATTGCGATAGAGGCGAGTGCCGCTGCAAATGCGGTCGCGATAACAAACCAATAAGTGGTAACAATCATGATTTTTTATTGCGCAGTTTCTTAGGCAGGTTGTGAACGCTGCCAGTGACCAGATTGGCTTTATCGTCGATGTTAAACCGGAACACCGTGGATTCTTCGCCCTGGTGTTTGAGTTCATGTTCGCTCACCAGTATTTGCTTGGCCGATTTTTGACCCGGACGCTTCAGGCTCACAACAATAGTCGCTGGGATGGGATAGATACCGGTCGGGTTTCTGTATAGGTGAACGTTAACAGCGTATTCTCCTTTAGGTACACCACGGCTGTAAGTGAACTCATAGTTCAATCCAGTGAGGTCTGCTGTGTCACCGAGGTCATCACGCAACAGATTGAATATCTGTCCGCCTTTGTTGGAGTAGCCGACCGGGATATCACCCGGGGCTTCAACCCATAGATCAACATCTGCGTTAATGTTATCCGGCCAGCGTAGTTCAACGGTCATGTTGCCCGGTGACTTTGATGTGTCTTCCGCTACTGCTTTAGGATTGATATGAGGGAGCAACAACATGACCAGCGTAACGAAGCCTGCAAGTGCAAGCATAATGACGTCGCGGAACAACGTCGCTGTGCTGTCTTCATCAAACAGATCATCTTCACGCATGTTGATCTACTGCTTCTTGAAGGTCACTGATTAATTGCACAGTGCCGCTGGAGAGCATTTGAAAGTTTGCCATCAACCAGACATTAAAGATTGAACCAATCAATGTAGTATAAAGCGCGGTGGACATACCCTGTATTAGTGTAGATACCATCGGTGCGATAGCATTAACGTCAGAGGCTTTGTCGGGATCTACTCCTGACAAAGCAATGATAAACCCCAGGACAGTTCCGATAAGTCCAAGTAACACCAGAGTGTTTCCAAGATGACGTACCACAGAAATTCGATGTGCCAGCCTGAGTCTTGTTGAGCCACTAATTGACGTATTGTTATGTTCGCTGGAGGCGTTTACTAAGTGGGCAACCACGGTCGACTGCAGGCCTGATGCACTCTTCAGTGCGTCAATTTCCCGGTTGGTTTGCCAAAGCTTTTGGGTGCACAGTACCAGGCCAACTATAAAAACCAGGAATATAACCACTGAAAGGTAAGTTTGATCTGCGTGCACTACTTTGTGCACATAGCCCTGAGACCAGGCGACGCCGAGCAAAGCAAACGCTACAACGTTAAGGAGAAAATATCGTAACAACAATAAAGAACGATACGGGTTGCTTGATCCGGAAAACAACTTGCCGTTTGTTTGATCACCCGATGATTCAGATCGTTGGGTGTCTGCATTACTGTAGGCTTGTGTCATTGAAGTGCCCCTGTTTGTATTCGGCATTAAAGCTACCGATGGTAAACATAGCGAGCGTTTAAATAGACACTTTAATAACCCGGGTTCCGGGTATAGCTCAGTTAAGCATTCACTATCGAACCAGTGCCGCATCTTTTGTGCCACTGATTTGAAGGGTTCATCACGTAATATAGAGAGTTGTGTTGCCGGAAATTCCGGCAACACTTTTTTACAGCGTGTTGGTTATGGTTGTTCTTAAAAGGTAGGTAAAGTAGCTATGACTGAGCCTTAGCTTCCTGTCTTTTTTCATACAATATGAATTCTGTATAACCATTTGGTTGTGACCTTCCTTTTAAAGCAAGGTCAACAGATGCTTGAAATGTGACGCTGTTATCAAAGTCTTTTGTCATGGGTGCGTAGTCAGGGTCAGCTTTGTTTTGCTCATCAACGGTAACCGCAAGGCGTTTCATTGACTCCATGACTTCGTCTTCGCTGAGAATGCCGTGATGCAACCAGTTGGCGATGTGTTGGCTGGATATACGTAAGGTTGCGCAGTCTTCCATTAGACCGACGTTGTTAATATCAGGGACCTTTGAACAACCGATACCTTGACCTACCCAGCGTGCGACGTAACCCAGGATGCCTTGCACATTGTTATCTAGTTCATTCTTTATCTCTTCGTCTGAAAGATTCCGATCAAGCAGTGGGATGGTGAGAATATCGTCAAGGCTGGCAGCGACACGGGATTTTATTTCATCCTGGCGATCTTTCACGTTGAGTTGAAAGTAATGGGTTGCGTGCAAAGTGGCAGCCGTTGGCGAGGGAACCCAGGCAGTGCTGCCCCCTTGTTGTGGATGCTGTATTTTTGCTTCGAGCATAGCGGCCATTTGATCCGGAATTGCCCACATGCCTTTGCCGATTTGCGCTTTGCCTTGTAAGCCGCATGCAAGTCCGCAGTCGACGTTGTTGTCTTCATAAGCCATTAACCAGGTGGCTTGTTTGATTTCGGCTTTCGGCAGCATAGCGCCTGCCTCCATGCAAGTGTGTATGTCATCGCCGGTGCGATCCAGAAAGCCGGTGTTGATAAACACCACGCGTTCGCGCGC
>CALGJU010000279.1 GCA_937928685.1 uncultured Granulosicoccaceae bacterium | reverse complement strand
GAGGTTGGAAATTAACTTTAAGACACTGGTGGCTTTGAGCTCCAGCGCGCGATGGCAGTGTGAGTGATAGCGGGCGGTTAACACTGCCAGTTGGCGATAGTCGTTTGGCACACGCAAGCGCTGCGAAAAGTCTTCTGCAATGTCAGCACCGCGCTCTTCATGGCCGTGATGTGCCGGGAGTAATTCTTTCGCTGTGGTGGCTTTGCCGAAGTCATGGCAAAGAGCGGCAAATCTGGCGACCGGATCATCGCTGACGAGGCAAATTTGCTTTAACACCATTTCATTGTGGATGCCGCAGTCAATTTCCGGATGATGTTCTGCCACTTGTGGCACGCCGTAGAGTTGATCAAGCTCCGGGAAAAGTACTGCCAATGCACCGCAGGATCTTAAGGTGTCAATAAACGGTTGTGGGTCAGGCAGGGTGAGGGCGCGCTGGAACTCAGACCAGATACGTTCCGCAGAAAGGGTAGACAATTCACCTGATTCGACGATGGCGGTCATTAGCGTCATGGTGTCGGCAGCCACGCTAAAGCCCAGTGGTGCAAACCTGGCGCAGAACCTTGCCACTCTCAGCACCCGCAGTGGATCTTCAGCGAAGGCCGGTGATACGTGTCTCAGTAAGCGTGCCTCCAGATCCTGAAGGCCCCCGTAGGGATCGATGAGGGTGCCATCGTGGTCTTCTGCGATGGCGTTAATTGTCAGGTCGCGGCGCTGTAAGTCCTCTTCAAGAGTGACTTCCGGAGAAGCGTTGAATTCAAAACCCTGATGGCCCGGAGATAC
Organism: uncultured Granulosicoccaceae bacterium; assembly: GCA_937928685.1. Taxonomy (GTDB): domain Bacteria; phylum Pseudomonadota; class Gammaproteobacteria; order Granulosicoccales; family Granulosicoccaceae. The sequence goes on along the minus strand of CALGJU010000279.1, from coordinate 12,369 downwards.
CTTGCGCTCAGTGCGGGCCAGGGCGTATTCCTCGTGGGTTTGCGGATGCAGAAACACTGGAAAGTGCTTGCCTACCTGACGGTAACCCATTTCTTGCATAGATTTTGGTGTCGTACCCACTACTACCCAATCACGATCGGTCACGGGCAGCGCCAAAATTTTATCGCGCAAAGCGCCACCGACAAGATAAGTTTTCACCTGCGTGTTTTTGTTCAAAATCGTGATACCGTATTTGGGAATTCTGTTAAACGACTGGTTTGCCGCGCAAGCAAATGGCTAATCGGATCTAACAATGATTTGTACATTATGAAATTTTATTTCAGTAAGCCGCCCGGGCTTTATTTGAACGCAGGCAGCAGAATATTGTCTGTAGTGCTAATGCTGGTTTTTCTGACAGGTTGTAGCACAGTAGGTTATTACTCGCAGATAATTTCCGGCCATATGCGCATAGTAATAGGCAAGCGGCCGTTAGATGAGATTGTTGCAGATGCCAGTGTTGATGACAAAATCAAGCATCGCTTGCAGGTTGCTCAGGAAGCCCGGCAATTTGCGATAGACAAACTTAAGCTGCCTGACAACAATAGTTACACTAGCTTTTACGATACCGGTAAACGTTATGTCACGTGGAATGTCGTGGCTGTTGAGGAGTTTTCTTTTAACCCGAAAAAGTGGTGTTTTCCCATTGCCGGATGTGTTTCTTACCGCGGGTACTACGCTGAGCAGGATGCGCAGAGTTATGCAGACTCTCTGCAACAGGAAGGGTTGGATGTATCGGTCAACGGGGCGACTGCCTATTCAACATTGGGCTGGTTCAAAGACCCTTTGCTGAATACCATGTTAGCCAGAAGTGATCCGGCCATTGCCGCATTGCTGTTCCATGAACTGGCTCATCAACAGCTTTACGTTACAAACGATAGTAAGTTCAATGAATCATTTGCTTCTTTTGTTGAGCGCGAAGGCTTAAAGCGCTGGCAGGAACATGAAACACAAAGGAATCCGAATCAAGATAATAGCCGGATGACCAAAGAGTTGGATGCGAGAAAAGCGCGGCAGAAAGATTTTATCGATCTATTGCGTAACACTCGTGATGATTTGGCTGCGCTATACAAAACCGATCTGGAAGCTGAAATAATGCGCAAAAAGAAGCAGCAGCGGTTTGAGAAAATGCGAGAGGAATATGAGCAATTAAAAGTAACCTGGAACGGATACGGAGGTTATGACAACTGGTTTAGTCGTAAGCTCAACAATGCAAGGCTCGCGTCAATTGCCACCTATACTGATTACATACCAGCCTTTCAGGTGTTGTTCGAACAATCTGGATCATCGTTTGAAAAATTTTATAGCGCGACTCAAGATATAGCTGATCTGAAACCACAAGATCGCACCGCAACAATGGACGAACTGGTCTTAATACCTTCAGGCACGAGTCAGTAACGCTAAGTCAAAATGAGTAGTAGATCACATGGGGTACAGTAGGGTGCTGAATGTACACGAATGACTATAATGTGTGATCATTTTACGTTTATGTGTTGTTATTGGCAGTACAGTAAAATGGAGTTATTGAATTCCCGACCAGCACCGGGAAAAAAAGGCATTGTCGGGGCAAGATAAATGTAGTTCCGGAGAAGAAAAACAGGATGTTTGATCTTTAAGATCAAACCAATTAGCCACCAAGAGGCTGTTAAATCATGAGCATCTTCAACCATTTTCAGTCAAGATATGAAGTAAAAAAACAGGAAGAATATTCGCTGCAGGAATATCTTCAGCTGTGCAAGGATGAGCCTGGCACCTACGCCACAGCGGCTGAGCGCTTGTTGCACGCGATCGGCGAGCCTGAAGTGATTGACACTTCAAAAGATCCAAGGCTCAGTCGAATATTTTCAAATAAAGTCATCAGGCGTTACCCTGCGTTCTCAGAATTTTATGGCATGGAAGAGGCGATTGAGAATATCGTTTCCTACTTTAAACATGCCGCACAAGGCCTTGAAGAAAAGAAGCAGATTCTTTACTTGCTTGGCCCCGTCGGTGGCGGTAAGTCTTCTCTGGCTGAGCGACTGAAGTCACTCATTCAGCAGCAACCCATATACTGCCTGAAAGGCTCGCCGATCAACGAATCACCGTTGGGACTATTTGATCCTATCGAAGACGGTGGCATTCTGGAGGAAGATTACGGCATTCCGCTTCGCTATGTTCAAACGGTTATGTCTCCATGGGCAGTAAAGAGACTGCATGAATATGGCGGTGATATCAGCCAGTTTCGTGTGGTCAAACGCTATCCATCAATTCTTGATCAAATCAGCGTCTCGAAGACCGAGCCGGGGGATGAAAACAATCAGGATATATCAGCACTTGTTGGCAAAGTAGATATTAGAAAGCTTGAAGACTTCCCGCAAAGCGATACAGATGCCTACAGCTTTTCAGGTGCATTGTGTCTGGCCAATCAGGGGTTGATGGAATTCGTTGAAATGTTCAAGGCGCCGATTAAAGTCTTGCATCCGTTGCTTACTGCAACTCAGGAAGGCAATTACAACGGCACGGAAAGTATAGGAGCGATACCGTTTGACGGTGTCATTATGGCGCACTCCAATGAATCCGAGTGGCAGACATTCAGAAACAATAAAAACAATGAAGCATTTATAGACCGGATATTTATTGTAAAAGTGCCTTACTGCCTGCGAGTATCGGAAGAAGTAAAAATTTATCAGAAATTGCTTGTTAGTAGTTCGCTGGCCGATGCGCATTGTGCACCAGATACTCTAAAGATGTTGGCTCAGTTCATTGCATTGTCGCGACTTAAAGAGCCGGAAAACTCGAGTATCTACTCCAAGATGAGGGTTTATGATGGTGAAAACCTTAAAGACACTGATCCTAAAGCCAAGTCAATACAGGAGTACCGTGATTCGGCAGGTGTTGATGAAGGCATGAATGGTTTATCAACCCGATTTGCTTTTAAAATTCTGTCCAAAGTATTTAACTTTGATGCAACGGAGATCGCTGCCAACCCGGTACATTTGTTATATGTGCTGGAGCAGCAGATAGAGAAAGAACAGTTTGCCAAAGAAATTCATGATCGCTACATGGGTCATATCAAGGAGTTTCTGGCGCCACGTTATATAGATTTTATCGGTAAGGAAATTCAAACCGCCTACCTTGAGTCGTACTCGGAATATGGTCAAAACCTGTTCGATCGCTACGTCACCTACGCTGACTTCTGGATTCAGGATCAGGAATATCGTGATCCGGAAACGGGTGAGATGTTTGATCGTGTTTCGTTAAATGAAGAGTTAGAAAAAATCGAAAAGCCGGCAGGCATCAGCAATCCGAAAGACTTTCGCAATGAGATCGTCAATTTCGTATTGCGAGCCCGAGCCAATAACAACGGCAGTAACCCCAGTTGGACCAGCTATGAAAAGCTGCGCAGTGTTATTGAGAAAAAAATGTTCTCCAGTACTGAAGACCTGTTGCCAGTTATTTCATTCAACACCAAGTCATCTGGTGATGATCAGAAAAAGCATGATGAGTTCGTCAAGCGAATGGTTGAGCGTGGGTACACTGAAAAACAAGTACGTTTGTTAGCAGAATGGTATTTACGGGTTCGTAAATCGCAATAGCATGATGTTAACAAACGACAAGCTCGGCGGAGTATTGGCATGAGTTACATCATTGATCGCAGGCTCAATAGCAAAGACAAAAGTGCTGTTAATCGGCAGCGCTTTTTAAAACGCTATAAAAAGCATATCAAACAAGCGGTAACGGATGCAGTAAGCAAGCGCAGCATCACTGATATGGAGCGTGGTGAAAATATAGGTATCCCGCAGAAAGATATAGATGAACCTGCCTTTGGGCACAGTAAGGGCGGCGTCAGAGAGCGGGTGCTGCCAGGCAACAAAGAATTTCTGTCTGGCGACAAAATCAAGCGCCCTGATGGCGGCGCTGGTGGTGGTGCTGGTAAAGGCTCTGCCTCTGGATCCGGTGAAGGGCTCGACGATTTTGTCTTTCAAATTACTCAAGATGAATTTCTTGAGTTTATGTTTGAAGATCTTGAACTGCCGAATTTAGTCAGAAGGCAATTGGCATCCACTGACACCTTTAAGCGTGTGAAGGCTGGAATCAGTGATCAAGGCACACCGAATCAATTAAATATTGTGCGCTCAATGCGAAGTGCTTATGCGAGACGGATCGCGCTGGGTGCCAAAAAGCGGCGTCGGCGCAAGGAAATTCTGGCTGAGCTTGAAGGGCGGGAAGATTCGAGAGAGTCAGCTGTGGTGGCGCTGCAGGAAGAGCTCGTGGTGTTGGAGCGAAAGCTTGCAAACATACCGTTCATAGATGACTTTGATCTTAAATATAATATTCACAAGAAGCTGCCGCAGCCTTCATCAAAAGCGGTGATGTTCTGCCTGATGGATGTGTCTGGCTCCATGGATCAGCGCACCAAAGATATTGCCAAGCGTTTTTTTATTTTGCTGTATCTTTTTCTACAGAGAAACTATGAGCAAACCGAGGTGGTTTTTATTCGCCACCACTCAACTGCAAAAGAAGTGGAGGAGGAAGAATTTTTCTATTCACGGGAGACCGGCGGCACAGTGGTCTCAAGTGCATTGAAATTGATGTCAGGCATAATCGAAGATCGCTATCCGGTATCGGAATGGAATATCTATGGCGCGCAAGCCTCTGATGGCGATAACTGGACGAATGACTCGCCTATTTGTTACGACCTGTTGGCCAATGATCTTCTGCCACTGTTGCAATATTACTGCTATATCGAAATAAGCGATCGTGGTCATCAGGAGCTTTGGCAGTATTATGAAAAACTTGCTGAGGTGCAGGCTGATGCATTTGCGTTGCGATCCCTTGAGGACTACGCCGATATTTACCCGGTGTTTCGTGAGTTGTTTCAGAGACAATCCAACGGGCAGCTAATGTCGAGCGGCTCATGAGTAAAGTCTTATCGGAAAACTCAGAATGGACTTTTGAGCTGATAGAAAAATACGATGCGGAAATAGCTCGCATTGCGAAAACCTACGGGCTTGATACGTATCCTAATCAAATAGAAATTATCCGTTCAGATCAGATGATGGATGCCTATGCGTCTGTGGGTATGCCGGTAGGTTACAACCACTGGTCTTTTGGTAAGCAGTTTTTAAATGTTGAGCGAGGTTATCGGCGTGGGCAAATGGGATTGGCCTATGAGATTGTCATCAACAGTAACCCGTGCATAGCGTATCTGATGGAAGAGAACAGCATGACCATGCAAGCGCTGGTAATTGCGCACGCCTGCTATGGACATAATTCGTTTTTCAAAAATAACTATCTGTTTAAAAGTTGGACCGACGCTGAATCAATTATTGACTACTTTGTTTTTGCCCGTAAATTTATCGCTGACTGTGAAGAGCGCTATGGCAGCGATGAAGTCGAGAATCTGCTCGATTCTTGTCATGCGCTTAGAAACTACGGCACTGATCGGTATAAACGGCCGTACCCGATATCTGCTGCCGAAGAAAAGGCCAGGCAGGAAGAGCGCGCGGAATACATACAGCGGCAAATCAATGATCTGTGGCGTACCATTCCGCGCGGAGCTTCAGACAGGGCAGTCATTGACGAACATCGCTTCCCGTCCGAGCCACAGGAAAACCTGCTTTACTTTATTGAAAAAAATGCCCCGCTGCTGGAGTCGTGGCAGCGCGAAATTGTAAGAATCGTCAGAAAGATTGCACAGTATTTCTACCCCCAGCGCCAGACCCAGGTGATGAACGAAGGCTGGGCAACCTTTTGGCATTACACCATTTTAAATGACCTGTTTGATCAAGGTCTGGTGAATGAAGGGTTTATGATGGAGTTTCTTCATTCACACAGCAGTGTGGTGGCGCAACCGGAATTTGATAGCCCGTATTTCAGTGGCATCAATCCGTATGCGCTGGGTTTTGCGATGATGCGCGATATCAGAAGAATCTGTGAGTCACCGACTGACGAAGACAAATACTGGTTCCCGGATCTGGCGGGCAGCGATTGGTTATCGTCGCTGCACTTTGCAATGGAAAACTATAAAGACGAGAGTTTTATTCAACAATATCTCTCGCCCACCGTGATCAGAGATTTTAAGCTTTACTGTATTGTTGACGATGATCAGTCCGACACTATCGACGTGACTGCTATTCACAACGAGCAGGGCTATCGTCAGGTGCGTGAGGCACTGGCGCAACAGTACAACTTAAGCACCCAGGAGCCGGATATTCAGGTGCATGAGGTAGATGTCCGTGGTGATCGTTCATTGACACTGCACCACCAGCAAAACAGCCGCAAGCCATTAAACGAAGATACAGAGGAGGTGCTAAAACACCTCCATCGCCTATGGGGCTTTGATATTTATTTGTTCTCGTATAACGGACAGGAAGTTGAACAGACCATTCGCATTCCTGGTAAAGGTCTCAGCCTGGTGTAGATTGAGCGTGGCTGGTTCCAGTACACTAGTCACGCGGAATGTCACGGCGCGCCAATTCCCGATAGTGTTGGAGTCTGCTCTGGCGGTTCATCTTGCCTAGGTACGTCGGTACAATTTTTTGCACCGAAGTCGGTTGGTGTGAATCGGTGTTTTCGCAAATGCTGTCAACCTGCAACGACTTGTAGTTGTCCCGGCTAAACGGCTTACCTGGAATCAGTTCCATCATAAACGCTTGTACTTTGGCGATAGCATTCGGCAGAGGAATGATCTTTCGTTTGATCTCTAGTACAGATGCGGTGTATTCGACGATTTCCTGCAGCGTGTAGATGTCCGGACCACACAGATTGTAAGACTGGCCGATGGTTGATGGATCGTCTAATGAGTCGACAATTGCCTTGGCTACATCTCCGACATATACCGGTGCAAACCGCGCTTCTGCGCATGCCAGAGGCATGAAAGGCATGGCGTGCAATAGATTCGCAAAGCGTGTGTACAGGCCGTCGCCGTTGCCAAAAATAACAGATGGACAAAAGATCGTGACGGGTAATCCGGAGTCCTTCAGCAGCTGAGCCGCTTTACCTTTGGTGCGCAGGTAGTCACTCGGCCCGTTTTCTGCGTCTGCATGCAGTGAACTGACCTGAATCAGCCGGCTGGTGTTTTGTTCCGTCGCCGCAGTGACGATGTTCTGTGCGAGGGTCACATGGGCTTCTTCAAACGTGCCGCCGACACTGTTGTTCAGGATGCCGACCAGATTGATCACAACATCCTGATTTTCGAAAGCGCGAGACAGGGCAGCAGGGTCGTACGGGTTAACCTGTACCACATTGACGGTGGGAACCACGCGCAGAGATTTTGTTCTTCTGTCATCGCGGGTCAGGACGGTGATTTTTACATTACCATCTGTCCCGTGGCGCGATAGTTGGTCAGCGAGTTCCGTACCCAGGAATCCGCTGCCACCTATTAGACAGACATTTTGTGTGTTGGACATGATTGTAAGCCTGAGCTGTGTTTTCTTTCAGGGTGTATAAGTATCCGGTGGTTGTTCCGGATCTGAAGATTCTGGCGTCGATGCTGCTTTAGCGCCGAGTGTAATTGTTTATATCTATGTATCCCTGCGGATTATAGCGATGTTCTTGCCAATGGTGTGAACTGCATTTTCGCTGTGCCATGGTGAGCTGATCTCCTGGATCTTGGTTATCGCGGGTATCTCAACGAGAATTGAAAAATACCGCCTGGTGTCAAAATAAATGTCCTCCCAACTTCCCGAATTTGAAGATCATTCCGCACAGACGGTTAAGACCACCACTTGTTATATGTGTGCTTGTCGTTGCGGTATCAAGGTGACTCTGGAAGGCGAAAAAATTCGCTTTATACAAGGTAACCCTGATCACCCGATTAACAAGGGTGTGCTGTGCGCTAAGGGCAACGCAGGCATTATGAAGCAAATGTCTCCAGCCAAATTAACGCAGCCGTTAATTCGCAAAAAAGGCGCTGAGCGCGGTAGTGGTGAGTTTGAACCGATCAGCTGGGAAGATGCTATCGAGCTACTGACCGATCGCCTGCGTCATATACGGGCCACCGATCCTAAAAAACTTGCCTACTTTACCGGCCGCGATCAAATGCAAGCCCTGACAGGTTTCTGGGCATCGCAGTTCGGCACCATCAACTGGTCTGCCCATGGTGGCTTTTGTTCGGTCAACATGGCAGCGGGCGGGCTGTATATGATCGGCCAGTCCTTCTGGGAGTTTGGCGATCCGGATTGGGAGCATGCCAAATACTTCATGATGTGGGGCGTCGCAGAGGATCATGCCTCCAACCCGATAAAAATTGGTATAGAAAAACTCAAACGCCGCGGCGCTAAGTTTGTATCAATCAACCCGGTGCGCACGGGCTACCAGGCGGTCGCGGATGAGTGGATCGGTATCAAGCCCGGTACAGATGGCTTATTGGCATTGTCGTTTGCGCATGTGTTGTTAAAGAACGATCTCTTTGATAAGGATTTTCTGCTTCGTTATACCAATAGCCCTCAGCTTGTTATTTGTGCGCCCGGTGAGGCCAACGATGGTTTGCTGTTACGCGCAGACGCGGCTGATGAAAACAGTGAAACTCAGGTGTGGAGCTTAAAGTCGCAATCGATCCAGCCATGGAGTGATATCGATTGTGAGCCAGCGCTATTCGGCGAGTACCAGACGGCTGACGGTGTCACCGTTAAAACAGCAATGACACTGCTGGCCGAGCGTTACCTCAAAGAGGAATATGCACCGCATAACATTGCACCGCAAATTGGCGTTGATGCGGAAACGATCGAACGTTTAGCGCTGGAAATGGCTCACGTAGCATTTCGCGAAACGATAGAAATTGATACGCCATGGACTGACTGGGCTGGTCGTGAGCATAAATCGTTTGTCGGCAGACCCGTCGCGATGCATGCGATGCGTGGTGTTTCGGCCCACAGTAACGGCTTTCAAACCTGTAGAGCGATTCATTTAGTGCAAGTGTTGCTGGGTGCGATTGACTGCCCCGGTGGCCATCTGGCCAAGCCACCGTTCCCTAGGCATTTACCACCACCAATAAAACCTGCACGTGATATGGCGCCGAATACTCCACTAAGTGGGCCGCCACTGGGTTTTCCGACCGCCCCTGAAGATCTTGCGATCGATGCCAACGGCGAGCCATTACGTATAGACAAGGCCTACTCGTGGGAGGCACCGATTGCCAATCATGGTTTGATGCATATGGTGATCAAAAATGCCGTCAATGAAGATCCTTATGCGATCGATACATTGATGCTGTTTATGGCCAACATGGCGTGGAACTCGTCAATGAATACCGCCGAGACGCAAGGTATGCTGTGTCAAAAGGGTGAAGATGGCGAATATAAAATACCGTTTATTGTCACCTGCGATGCGTTTAACAGTGAGATGGTGCAGTACTCTGATCTGGTGCTGCCTGATACCACCTACCTTGAACGCTTTGACACCATATCGCTGCTTGACCGACCGATCTCAGAGCCGCATTTTGCGTGTGACTCTATAAGACAGCCGATACTGACACCGGATCGCGATGTCAGACCCTGGCAGGAAGTCATGCTTGATGTGGGGGCGCGATTGGGTTTTCCAGCGTTAGTCACTGATGATGGCAAGCCAAAGTACAAAGGCTACCAGGACTTTATTATTAACTGGGAAAAGTCTCCGGGTATCGGGTTTCTGGCAGGCTATCGCGGTGAACACGGTGAGAAGTCGCTGGTGGGTGAGCCCAATCAGAATCAGTGGCAGGACTATATAGACAACGGCTGCTTCTTTGAATACGAAATTCCAGCGCATCAGCGTTACTACCGGTTTGCCAATAAAGACTACCTGCAGTGGGCAAAGAGTGTCGGCTTTAACGCTCATGACGGCCCGATTGTGATGGAACTATATTCAGAGACATTGCAAAAATTCAGGCTTGCGGGACAAGGTTTATACGATGGCCCACAACCTAAAAGCGAGGCGGACAAGCAGCGTTTAGTAGACTACTTTGATCCGATGCCTTTCTGGTATCTGCCATTGGAGCAGCAGCGAGTCTCAGAAACTGAGTATCCGTTTTTTGCAGTTAACCAGCGGCCGATGTTTATGTATCACTCATGGGATTCGCAAAACGCCTGGTTGCGGCAAATCATGTCGCAGAACTATTTGTATATGAATCGTCAGCGCGGTGAGTCACTCGGGTTTGCAGATCTGCAATGGGTCTGGGTGGAATCGCACAATGGCAAGATTAAAGTGCAGCTAAAGTTGATGGAAGGTGTTAACAGCGATACCGTCTGGACATGGAATGCCATTGCCAAGCAGCGTGGTGCCTGGGGTCTTGGTGCTGATGCGCCTGAATCAAGCAAGGGCTTTTTAATGAACCATCTTATTGCTGAGACTTTGCCGAGTGATGATCCGACGGAAAATAAAAGTAATTCTGATCCGGTAACAGGGCAGGCTGCTTGGTATGACTTGCGGGTGAAGATATCTCACGCTGAAGTGACTGACGCGGAAGTAGCGCAGCAATCAATGCCGCAGTTCGATACGTTAAAACCGCTGCCGGGGCAGGAGCCGTCTGCTTCCGTGTTGCGTTATTCAGCAGGTAAGCAGGTCAATTTAAAACGTAGTTTTAAAGACACCATCATGCGAGGTTTTAAATAATGAAACTCGGTCTGGTCATTGATCTTGATACTTGCGTTGGTTGCCATGCTTGTGCGGTCGCGTGTAAGCAGTGGAATACTTCGGGTACCAGCGGGCCACTGTCTGACTACGATCCGTACGGCAGTAAGCCCAGTGGTGTTTGGTTTAATCGTATACGTCATTACGAAGTTGACGACTATCCCAATAACAAAACCATTAACGCGCCGATGTCATGCATGCACTGCGAGGATGCTGCGTGTGTCACGGTATGTCCCACCGGTGCGTCTTACAAGCGCCCTGAAGATGGCATCGTACTTATTGATCAGGACAAGTGCATGGGGTGTAACTACTGCTCATGGGCATGTCCGTACGGTGCGAGGGAGCTTGATCAGGAATCCGGTACGATGAAAAAGTGCACGTTGTGTGTTGACCGTATTTACGATGAAAATCTGCCTGAATCAGAGCGTCAGCCTGTTTGTGTGCTCACCTGTCCTTCGCATGCTCGCTTCTTTGGTGACTTTGATGATCCCGATTCTGAAGTCAGTAAACAGGTAAGACAACGCAGCGGCTATTCAATGATGCCGGAGCAGGGTTATAACCCGACCAATAAGTACTTGCCGCCAAGGCAGCAGCCTGCGGTTGAAACACATAAGCCAAGACAAGTCAGCCGCGAAGAGCACGCTGCTGAAGATAAACCGATGGCGCAGATTCAGCGTTGGATTGCGCAACAACTGAAGCGACAAGCCTAATGCATCCGGCCATATCAGTAATATGTTTTACGTTGTTTTCCGGTGCCGGCTACGGACTGATATCGTTTCTTTGTCTTGATGACATGTTCGATCTGAATTTCACCTTGTCTGGCAGCGGTCGTGTATGGCTGGTGGGTGTGGCGTTGGTATTAATTACCGTCGGTTTGCTGGCATCAACGCTTCATTTGGCCAATCCGCGTAATGCATGGCGCGCCTTCTTTCGATTTCGCACCTCCTGGTTGTCACGCGAAGGTGTGTTCGCTGTGCTGTTGTATCCGGTGGCGTTGTTTTGGCTTCTGACGCTTTGGAGTTCGGATGCAGGTGGTTCAAAAATTCTTGCGGCATTGACCTTCTGCCTGGCAATCGCAACGTTGTTTTCAACCGGGATGATATACGCCTGTTTAAAAACAATACGCCAATGGAATACTGCACTCACACCCACCAACTACATCTTGCTGGGCTTTATGTTGGGCAGCTTGATACTGGTTGCCAGTGGTGCAGGTAATGTGACCATTGCGGTGGGTATGGTGGGTGCTGCTGCATTGGGTAAGTTGATTTATTACTACTGGATTGGTCAGCCTGCGGGGCCCACGATCAACTCAGCTCTGGGTTTTACCCGCGCTACTGTCAGGTTGCTGGATGTGGGCCATGGTGAGGGCAATTTTCTCACTGATGAATTCGGTTATGAAGTGGCGAAAGCCAAGCTGATCTGGCTGCGAGTGATCAGTATTGTGTTTGGGTTTCTGATGCCAGTCGCGTTGTTATTAATTTTTGGAGCATCGGCAGGCATACCGGCAATGGTGTCTGGTTTTTCCGGTGTGTTCGTTGAGCGTTGGTTGTTTTTTGCCGAAGCGCGCCACGTGGTAAATTTATACCACGGGTCACAGTCGACCTGATTGCTGAGTGATGCCGCTTAGCGCTGCAGGTTAATCTAAAAGAGTGATGAATATCCTACGTGCTTGAAACTTGATCCACTCGCTAACGCGTCGGGTTTCCCGCTGATCTGCGAGCACAGCGTCGTCTCCTCGCGAACGAG
>CALGJU010000278.1 GCA_937928685.1 uncultured Granulosicoccaceae bacterium | reverse complement strand
GCCAAATACCAGAACACAATGATCGCTAACACCACCGCTATTACCGGCCACACCCGATCAACTAATCTGAGATCACTTGCAGTAGCCATCAGCTGCTATTTCTCATACTGAATCTTCATAACTATGGCCTTCACGCAAGCCTTCGCGAACGCGATGAGCAATTGCAAGAAACTCGGGGCTCTCTCTAATATCAAGCGTACGGTCACGCGGCAGATCACTCTCTATTACATCGAATATTCTGCCCGGCCGCGGAGACATGACAACAATATGGGTAGAAAGAAACACCGCTTCCGGTATTGAATGGGTAACAAACACGACAGTTTTTTTGGTTTTCTCCCAGAGCTTCAGCAACTGTTCGTTCAAATGATCACGAACAATCTCATCAAGCGCACCAAACGGTTCGTCCATTAACAGTAATTCAGGCTCAACCGCGAGAGCTCGTGCAATAGACGCTCGTTGCTGCATACCACCGGACAACGCCCACGGATATTTTTTCTCAAACCCCGCCAGGTTAACCAGCTCAAGGTTACGCTTCACGCGCTCACGCCGCTCCTTTGCGGTAAGCCCCATGATTTCCAGAGGCAATGCTACGTTGCGAGCAATCGTGCGCCACGGGTACAAAGCCGCAGCCTGAAAAACATATCCGTACGCTCGTGCGAGGCGCGCCTCTTCAGGCGTGACGCCGTTAACAGTGATCGAACCGTCGGTGGGTTGTTCGAGATCAGCAATTACCCGCAGCAATGTGGTTTTGCCACAGCCTGACGGGCCAATAAATGACACAAAATCACCAGCGCCCACTTCAAGATCAATATTTGCCAGTGCGTGCACCGGGCCATCATTGGTCTCAAACGTCAACGACAGATCATTCGTTTGAATAACTGAATTACTATCTCGGGATGTTGCAGTGTTGTGCATTCTTGTCTCGTACGGTACGCCTGACAACATGAAAGTAGGCCTCCCGTAATCGAGAGGTATAAAACCTACAATGCTATCTTTCTATCTTTAGCTCAGGCGTCATGTTTACTCTAGCTTTGACTCTATTCCACAACCAAAAACACTTTAAACACCCGCCGGCATGTTAGCAGGGTCACGCTCTACCGCTCTCGGCGCGGTTATCTCTTTCCATTTTGACAATGCTTTATTCACCGCAGGGTACGATTCACGCGCCACGAACTTACCATGACCTTCCTGTGTATTGATTTCATCCTCGGTCACCGCAACCACTCCACGCGTTAACGTAAACCGTGGCAGCCCGGTGACTTCTATACCTTCAAAGACGTTGTAATCGATCGCAGATTGTTGCTTGTCAGCGGTGATGGTTTTACTGCGCGCTGGATCCCAAACAATAATATCTGCATCCGCACCGACCATAATCGCCCCTTTCTTCGGGTACATATTCAGTATTTTTGCAATATTGGTTGAGGTAACCGCGACAAACTCATTGATGGTCAAGCGCCCGGTGTTAACCCCTTTAGTCCAAAGCACTGGTAATCGATCTTCCAGACCACCAGTGCCATTGGGTATCTTGGTAAAGTCACCAAGGCCGAAACGCTTTTGCTCCGTAGTGAAGGAGCAATGATCAGTCGCCACGACTTGTAAACTGCCTGACTGCAACCCTGCCCACAATCCGTCTTGATGATCGATACTTCTAAACGGCGGTGACATAACTCTTCTCGCAGAGTGATCCCAGTCTTTGTTAAAGTATTCTGATTCATCAAGCGTTAAATGCTGAACCAGAGGCTCACCATACACTCGCATGCCTTTTTGTCGCGCTCGACGAATCGCTTCGTGCGCCTGCTCACAAGATACATGAACGATATACAACGGTACGCCGGCCATATCAGCAATCATGATGGCACGATTTGCGGCTTCACCCTCCACCTCAGGCGGTCTGGAAAAGGCGTGTCCCTCAGGGCCACTATTGCCTTCGGCAAGTAGCTTCGCTTGCAGCTGTGCAACAACGTCTCCGTTTTCTGCATGAACCAGTGGCATCGCGCCAAGCGCTGCACAACGCTGAAAAGACGAAAACATTTCATCATCATCAACCATTAAGGCACCTTTGTAGGCGAGAAAATGCTTAAACGTATTGATACCGCTATCAACCACAGTAGCCATCTCATTGAACACCTGCTCACTCCACCAGGTAATTGCCATATGAAATGAATAGTCGCAGGAGGCTTTGGATGTTTTGTTGTCCCACATCTGTCGCGCTTCCAGTAGTGATTGGCCTGGTGACGGCAAACAAAAATCGACCACCATTGTGGTACCCCCTGACAGGGCAGCTCGGGTACCAGACTCGAAATCATCCGTTGAGTAAGTGCCCATAAAAGGCATCTCAAGATGGGTGTGCGGATCAATGCCACCAGGCATGACGTAACAACCGGTGGCATCAAGAGTTTTATCCGCGCTGAGGTTGTCACCGATCTGAGTTATCCGACCACCCTCTATTAATACATCTGCTGAGTAAGTCAGATCTGCTGTGACGATCGAACCGCCTTTAATTACCGTTGCCATTTATTGCTTCCCCTTGCTGAATTTTTCAAGCTACGCTTTAAATCAAGATGCCACTATTTCTGCTGTTTCAACCACCGCATGGAATAACACGTTCACGCCAGCCTCTGCCCACTCAGGGGTTATTTCTTCTGCTTCGTTGTGAGATAAACCATCTACACACGGGCACATCACCATGGCGGTTGGGGCGACGCTATTAATCCAACATGCATCATGACCTGCACCTGAGACCAGATCACGATGGCTGTAGCCCAGCCTTTCACAGGCATTGCGAACCGATGTAACGCAGTCTTTGTCAAATTCGACAGGATCGAATCCGCCGACCTGTTCTATTTCCATCTGCAGACCCATGTCAGCACAGATTTTTTCAGCACCCGCACGCAGCGTTGATTCCATCTCGGCAATGATGGTTTTATCAGGGTGCCTAAAATCTATGGTGAATACAGATCGACCGGGAATAATGTTGCGCGAGTTTGGAAAAACATCACAGTGACCCACTGCACCGACCGCGTGGGGTTCATGACTCCAGGCAATTTCATCCACCAGCTGAGTTATTCTTGCCATCCCGAGTCCCGCATTACAGCGCATTGACATCGGTGTTGAACCGGTATGGCTTTCCTTGCCAGTCAATGTCACCTGCAACCAGTTGAGTCCCTGACCGTGAGTGACAACTCCAACATCAACATTTTCTTTTTCAAGTATTGGCCCTTGCTCGATATGTAATTCGAAGAACGCTTTCATTTTTCGATCACCTACTTCTTCATCACCACACCAGCCAATACGCTTTAACTCGTCCCCAAGCTTCAGGCCTTCTGCATCTTCACGATCATAAGCCCATTGCAGAGTATGCTTACCGGCAAAAACACCCGCCGCGACCATCGGTGGTGCGAACCGCGCACCCTCTTCGTTGGTCCAATTGACTACCACAATCGGGTGTTTGGTCTTAACATTCATCTCATTGAGTTGGCGTACGATTTCGAGGCCAGCCAAAACACCTAATACACCGTCGTACTTACCTCCCGTGGGTTGGGTATCAAGATGGCTTCCGACATAAACAGGCAGTGCATCAGGGTCAGTACCCTCCCGACGGGCGAACATGGTCCCCATCTGATCAAGACCCATGGCCATTCCAGCTTCTGTACACCAGCTTTGAAAAAGCTCACGGCCTTCGGCATCTTCATCAGTCAGTGCCTGACGATTGTTACCACCGGCAATACCAGGGCCAATCTTTGCCATCTCCATCAGTGAATCCCACAAGCGTTCTCTGTTGATTTTTAAATTACTAGTGATAGACACAGACCTTCCTCATTGTTGAATAACACTTAAGCCAAAAACAACCAGCATTTACTTCACATTTAGCGTTACAGATGCAAGCTTTTAGTCGCTCACTTCACACCGTATACTGTGTTCAAATTTCTAATCAAACTAACATATTTTCATTACCGTTGGGCAGCTTGCCTCAAGGGTCATTACCGATGCTTCGCTTATGAGTAAAACCCAGTCAATCTCCACCGGTGAAAAAACCAGTCGCATACAAAAACTTAACCGGCAACGAATCCTGAAAGCCGCTCTGGATATTTTCGCACGCTATGGCTATCGCGGTAGCACAATCGCACAAATTAGCGAACGTGCAGAAATGTCAAAAGCCAATATTCTGTATTACTACAAAAGCAAAAACGACATCTACATCGCAGTCCTTGAAGAAACCCTAACCAAGTGGCTTACACCACTGACCGAACTCAACCCTGAAGGCGACCCTGCGACCGAAATATGGTCGTATGTACAAACAAAGCTGGCGCTGTCAAAAACTCAACCGGATGCATCAAAACTATTTGCCAATGAAATTTTGCAAGGTGCTCCGATGATTCACGAGTATTTACAGACTGATCTCAAGCAACTGGTTAACGAAAAATGTTCAATTATTCAACGCTGGATAGATCAAGGAAAATTAGTCAATGTATCCCCGCTTCATTTACTGTTTTTTATTTGGGCCTCCACTCAACATTACGCGGACTTCAATACACAAACCGAGATTCTCTCTGACACCCCGGACACATTATTCAGTGATGCTGAAAGCACATTGAAAACTCTGTTACTCAACGGTCTATTGCCTCGATAGTACTAAAATTAGTGATCGTTCTGAGCCTGCTTAATTAGGTGGCATCTTTTGCCATAGGGTTATTTGCATGCGTAGTCCAGTTTGCATAGTCCGGATTGATTGGACTGTTAGTTCTAACATCCATTCCGCTGGTTATCTCTTCCATGGTAATGCAATCTTGCACAGGACATACACTGACACACAGATTGCAACCGACACACTCTTCGTCAATGACTTCAAAGTGGCGCTCTCCATTTACTATATGAGTAATTGCCTGATGCGAAGTGTCTTCGCAAACCACATGGCATCGGCCACACTTAATACAAGCATCCTGATCAATTCGAGCCTTGGTCACATAGTTTAAATTCAAATACTGCCAATCCGTGACATTGGGCGTTGCCTTACCGACAATACTATCTATGTTGGCATGGCCTTTTTCATCCATCCATGCATTCAAACCGGTGATCATTTCTTCAACAACACGGAATCCGTAAGTCATGGCTGCCGTACACACTTGTACATTGCCCGCACCCAGTGCCATGAACTCTGCTGCATCGCGCCAGGTGGTGATGCCCCCTATCCCGGATATAGGCAGATTCTTTGTGTCACTATCGCGGGCAATTTCAGCCACCATGTTCAACGCAATTGGCTTTACTGCGGGCCCGCAATAACCACCGTGTGACCCCTTGCCATCGATAGAAGGTTCAGGTGACATCGTATCGAGATTGACACTCACAATAGAGCTGACCGTATTAATCAACGATACTGCATCTGCCCCTCCGGCAAGTGCGGCGCGCGCCGGGTATCTGATATCAGTAATGTTGGGGGTCAGCTTAACGATCACGGGCAGTGAGCTGACTTCTTTACACCAACGAGTGACCATTTCTATGTACTCAGGCACTTGACCGACCGATGCACCCATGCCGCGCTCAGACATGCCGTGAGGGCAACCAAAATTTAATTCCACACCATCTGCGCCTGTATCTTCAACCTTTCTGAGAATGTCTTTCCAGTTCTTTTCCTCACAGGGCACCATCAACGACACCACCATCGCGCGATCCGGCCAATCACGCTTCACCTGTTTAATTTCATCCAGGTTTATTTGCAGCGGACGATCGGTTATTAACTCTATGTTGTTCAAACCTATTAATCGTCGATCAGCAGAATACACGGCGCCGTAGCGCGGCCCATTCACATTCACTACATTGGGATCTTCCCCGAGTGTTTTCCAAACCACTCCTCCCCAGCCGGCTTCAAAAGCACGCACAACGTTATAGGCTTTGTCGGTCGGCGGCGCTGAGGCGAGCCAGAACGGATTCGGAGATTTAATGCCTGCGAAACTACTATTGAGATCAGCCATGTGTATTCCTTCAATCGATTAGTTTTTCGAAGACAGATATCGGTGTATGGATTCAGCGGCTAGCTTTCCGTCTTGCACGGCTGACACGGTTAAATCATCCCCGCCCGCTATGCAATCGCCTCCTGCCCAGATTTTCTGATGACTGGTTTGACGTTCTTCATTAACTGCAATGCGGCTATTTTTCAAAGTGATCAGATCTGCGTCCACTACCCCCTTTTGCAGCACTTGTCCGATAGCATTGAATGCATGATCCGCTGGCAAGGTAAATTTCTCACCGGTGCCTTGTAGCTTGCCATCCACTTGGCGGGTGTACTCAAACTCCACTTCAGCAAGATCATTTTGCTCACCAATGAATTTCACAGGCGCTGCGTGATGAATTATTTTCACACCATTCGTCTGCGCAAGATCCTGCTCAAACAAGCTGGCATTCATACTTTCTTTATCACGGCGATAGACCAGAGTCACATCGTCTGCGCCCAGTAATTTCGCCTGTACTGCAGCATCAATTGCCGTCATTCCACCACCAATCACCACTACCCGGCGCCCGATGTCGAGTGCTGAATAGTCTTCGGTTTGTCTGAGATTCGCTATGAAGTTCACGGCGTCTTCCACTCCCTCAAGCGATGCTCCCTCTAGCGATACCTGGTTCGCGTCTTTCAGACCGACCGCTATAAACACCGCATCATACTGCTCCAAAAGTTCCCCCAGCTGCACCTGCTGACCCAGTTGGATTTCGTTTTTAATATCGATGCCACCAATATCGAGAATAAATTCAACTTCACGCTGGGCAAAGTTGTCAGGTGTTTTATAAGAGGCGATACCATATTCATTCAAGCCCCCGGGCTTCGAGTTGGCATCCAGAATATCGACGTTATGGCCGTGCATTGCCAAACGATGAGCGCAGGCTAACCCTGCAGGGCCGGCCCCCACCACAACGACTTTTTTACCGGACTCAGCCGCTCGCTGATACGGATGCGAGCCATTACCCATCAATGTATCAGTCGCAAATCGTTGCAATGCGCCGATTTTGACCGGCTTGTGCTCTGCTGAATTACGCACACAGGCCTGCTCGCACAAGGTTTCAGTGGGACACACCCGCGCACACATTCCACCCAGTATGTTCTCGTCAAAAATGGTTTTGCCAGCGCCCGCCGGGTTGTTCGTCTGGATTTGACGGATAAAGAGCGGCACATCTATACCGGTGGGACAAGCAGTGACACACGGGGCGTCGTAGCAAAAGTAACATCGATCTGATTCGACACCCGCCTCATGCCCACTAAGAGGGGGATGAAGATCGGACATCAACTCTGAAAACAGAGCGGAATTCTGCGCCATGCTATTTCCTCGTTTCTTTCGCCAATAATCTAACCATTATTTTACCAATTGGTCAAATTTTAATTACGACCCTCAATTTTAAATTGCATGATGAGCACGCCCGCTATTTTTCGTTTCAATCAGGGCTGCTACACTGGCCAGCTTAATTGCACTTTTTCGTTTCGGATAAAGATATGGCCGTTGGTAAAACCGTTTGGACCTTCTTCAATAACAAATGGGAACGAGGAAACACTCCTATTCTTGGAGCAGCAGATCACGCCACCTGGCTGGGCACACTGGTATTTGACGGTGCACGAAAGTTCGAAGGGGTTACTCCTGACCTGCACGCGCACTGCGAGCGCGCCAATCAATCAGCACTGGCGATGGGCTTAAAGCCTACTGTCAGCACTGAGGCCATGGTCGCCATTGCTATGGAAGGGCTCAGCAATCTTCCAGCTGATGCCGCGGTGTATATCAGACCTATGTACTGGTCACGCGATTCTGGCCCGACGGTAGTGGCGGGAGACCCTGACTCGACGGAGTTCTGTATGTGCCTTGAAGACGTGCCTATGCCAACCCTGGATGCCAGCATGACTTTAACCACCACCCGCTTTTGCAGACCAACACAGGCAATGGCATTGGTTAATGCAAAAGCTGCCTGCCTGTATCCACACAACGCCAGAATGCTGCGTGAAGCAAACGACAAAGGCTTTAAAAACGCGATCGTGTGTGACTCTATTGGCAACGTCGCTGAAACCGCTACGTCAAATATTATGATGGTCAAAGACGGAGAGATTTTCACCCCGGCCCCGAACGGCACGTTTCTGAATGGCATCACCCGTCAACGAGTCTCTTCGTTACTTTCAAAAGAAGGCCGTGCCGTACACGAGACCACCTTATCAGTGGACGATTTCACCTCAGCAGATGAAATCTTCGCCACCGGCAATATTTCTAAAATTACTCCGGTCACTCAGCTTGAGGACCGGAAGTTACAGCCCGGCCCGGTAGCGAAAATGTGCAGAGAGCTCTATTGGGATTGGGCGCTGAGCGAAAATTCGTAGACTACATCAATCGCGGCATCACACACTTAAACGCGCAGCAATGCGAATGGCCCGCAAGAAAGTGATCCACCGATGACCACACTATCACCTGTCACTTTTCATCCACCAGTAAGGTCAAACTTCTCACAAGAAGGAGCCATTGTACTGTGCACACTGAACGCACGGTATATTCACGCTTCACTTGGGCTGCGCTACCTCATGGCCAATATGGGGGCACTGCAAAACAGCACACGGTTGATTGAATTCACTATCAATCAACGTACAAATGATATTGCTGAAAAGTTGCTTGCCATCAATCCGCAAATTATCGGCTTTGGCGTCTATATCTGGAACATCAAAGAGACCACTGAGTTGGTGGCACTGATCCGCAAGCTTAAGCCTGATATAAAAATTGTTATTGGCGGCCCGGAAGTCAGCTACGAATACCACGATACTGCTATATATGCTGACTGTGACCATTTGATCACCGGCCAGGCCGATTTCGCGTTTGCGACTATATGCCAACAGCTACTGCAAAAAAACACCATGCAGCCGAAGGTATTTACTGCACAAAATCCCAACGTGGACGAACTAAGATCACCCTACCCGTTCTACAATGATGAAGACATCAGCCACCGCGTGATTTATGTAGAGGCCTCCCGCGGATGCCCTTTCAAATGCGAATTCTGTCTGTCTGCACTGGACAAAACTGCATGGCCGTTTGAACTCGATAATTTTTTAAATGAGTTAAACACACTCTACCAACGCGGCGCGCGGCAGTTTAAATTTGTAGACCGAACGTTCAACCTTAAGATTTCCAATTGCACCGAGGTTCTGAATTTCTTTCTGCGCTTACTGGAGTCAGATAACAATTTATTTCTTCACTTTGAAGTAATACCCGACAAACTACCTGATGCATTAAAAAAGCTTATTGAGAAGTTTCCACCCGGATCATTGCAATTTGAAATTGGCATTCAAAGCTTCAACGAAGAAGTACAGCAAACTATCAGCCGACGGCAAAATATTGCAGCGACACTTAGCAATGTTACCTGGCTAAGGATGCACTCACATGCCTATATACACGCAGATCTGATCTTCGGACTACCAGGTGAATCACTACAAAGCTTTGCAAAGGGCTTTGATCAGCTGGTCTCTCTGAATCCGCACGAAATTCAACTGGGGCTGCTTAAACGGTTGCGGGGTAGCCCGATAGTAAAACAAACCACTGAATTTGAAATGTGCTACTCGGATGAAGCCCCCTATCAACTGCTGAAGAATCGTGACATCGATTTTCAAACCATGCAGAGAGTGCAACGATTTGCGCGGTACTGGGATTTGATAGCTAATTCCGGGCGCTTCACAACCACTTTACCCGTACTACTTGGCGACGAGCCCTTTGCTCGTTTCATGCAGCTGTCTGACTGGTTGTTCGCCACTACCCAACAAACACACAAAATTGCCTATACCCGCTTGCTTGCCCTGCTGCACTGCGGCGCGGTTGAGAACCGATTGGCAGAGCCTGTGACAATGTACCAATCCCTGGAAGCCGATTGCCAGATAAACGCTGATAATCATCCCCCTAAATGGCTAAGTCAGCGTCTTGCGCCACCACTAAAGCGACCTTCCATTGATTCGGGTTCATTATCAAACAAGACGCATCACCCCATCGATGTGACACAAGCGATACCTACGCGCCAACACCGACATCTGAACACCAGCATCTGACTTTGAATCACCAAAGAAAAATAGCCATGCCGATGATCAGCACTTTCTGTATAGCCTGCTACACTTTCCACTATCAGATCGGCACCGCACCGGTCGGATCGCTTTTATAACTACAAAACATCGGAGAATAATCGATGATTGAAGACGTCACCTTACTGACGCTACTGATCTACGCGGTCATTGGCATATTGCTCGGTCTATTACTTGGTCCCCTATTGAAAGGTGGTGGTTTCGGCTGGTTCGGCAACCTCTGCCTCGGCCTTCTGGGCGCATTTCTGGGTGGCCTCATTCTGACCCTTACAAACCATGTAACAGACAACCATTTGATCATGAATGCTGCTGCTGCCGCTGGCGGCTGCGTTTTGTTGACGCTGATAGTGGCAATCTTCAAACGACACTAAGACGTCGAAATCACGCACGTTTACTACGAGGCCGGCTTTCAAGCCGGCCTTTTTTGCTTTGACCCCCTGGTACAAGACGCCGCTATGCTGACCTATCAGGAAGCGCTATCATTCGTCCTTTGATAACCGGAACGGAGTTACCCCCTTGGAAATACAATCGTGTGGTGCAGCACAAGAGGTGACAGGCTCTTGTCACCTGATCAGGGTTGCCGGTCTTACTGTGCTGCTTGATTGCGGACTCATCCAGGGGCGAAGCAAAGACGAAAACAGAAATCGCGACCCCTTTCCTTTCGACCCGGCAAAACTCGACGCGGTTATTCTGAGTCATGCACACATTGACCACAGCGGTCGACTCCCACTGCTGATAAAAGCGGGCTTTAACGGACCGATCTATACACACAAAGCAAGCGCCGACCTCTGTGACACCCTGCTTAGAGACTCCGCTTACCTGAACTATAAGAACACGCAGTGGCAAAACAAGCGCCGTGCCCGTACAGGAAAGAAACCACTGGAGCCACTGTATGAGAGAGAAGACGCCGAAAAAGCGTTGAAGCTCTTCAGCACGTTAGAGTACGGTGAAAAGAAGGAGATCCTTCCTGGCGTTTCGATCAAACTTTCTGATGCCGGACATATTGTCGGCTCATCAGTCGTTGAAATTTGGCTTCAAGAAAAAGAGCTGAAACGAAAAGTGGTCTTCAGTGGCGATCTCGGACACCGGGGCACAGCCATATTGCGCGACTTCACCATGATTGATGAAGCAGATGTGGTGCTAATGGAAAGCACTTACGGCAACCGCTTGCATCGTCCATGGGAAGAGACCTGGCAAGAGATTGACGACATTGTAGAAAAGATTCAAAAGAAGCCGGGCAACGTGCTTATCCCCGCCTTCTCTGTTGGCAGGACACAGAACATCCTTTACATGTTCGCGCGCAACTACGAACGTTGGAATCTGGGCAAATGGCAGATATTTCTGGATAGCCCGATGGCCATTGAAGCCACAGATATTTATCTTCGTCATCATGAACTTTATGACCCCGAAGCGGCGAAATTCTGGAAAGAAAAAGGCAAGCAGCTTGGCCTGCCAAATCTACAGTATTCAAAAAGCTCTGAAGATTCGATGAAGATCAATCAAATCGCAAGCGGTGCCATCATTATTGCCGGCAGCGGCATGATGACTGGCGGCAGAATCAAGCACCATATAAAGCACAATATCTGGCGATCTAACTGTCACCTGATTGTGACAGGCTACCAGGCGCACGGCACAATGGGGCGTAAACTTGTCGAGGGGGCGAAAAAAGTACGCCTCTGGGGACAAAACATCAAAGTTAAAGCTAAAATACATACCATTGGTGGCTTATCAGCGCACACAGACCAGAAAGGCTTGATGGATTGGTACGGAAACTTCAAATCCAAACCTCCAGTCTTTTTGGTTCACGGCGAAGCGGAGACAATGGAGGTTTTACGCAAGAAACTGAAAGACGATCTATCAGCACCGGCCCATATAGCGAGAGCGGGTGAAACTATAGATTTAAACGACTTGTCTAAGTACCAGTAACAGCTTACTTTTACCCATTACTAAAGAAACCAAGGCACAATCAGTGGCAAAAATCGCAGTAACTGGCTCATCTGGTTTGATTGGGCGTGAACTCGTCAAGCAGCTCAAAGACCAAGGTCATGAGCTGGTAGAAATAGACATTGAGATTAACAAAACCACTCACGATATTGCGCATGCTGAGACGGTTCATCAGTTAACCGCTGAGTGCCACGGCATTGTTCACCTTGCAGCCGTATCACGCGTCGCCGAAGCTCAAGAGTATCCGCTGCGCACCTGGGCAAGCAACGTCACCGGTACGCACAACATTCTGGATGCGGCGCTACAAAGAAAGGCCGCAGATCGCCCGTGGGTTATTCATGCAAGCAGCCGCGAAGTATATGGCAACCAGCCGCGAGTGGCTATTTCCGAAGACACCGCTATGACACCTTTGAATATTTATGGCCGCTCCAAGGCAGCTGGCGAATCAATGGTATACGGCGCTCAAGACGCGGGTGGCAATATCTCTGTTTTGCGCTTTGCCAATGTCTACGGTGATATTTACGACTACTCTGACCGCGTCATACCGGCATTCTCTAGGGCGGCGGTAAACGGCACCCCACTTCGAGTTGACGACGCTGACACCTGCATGGATTTCACCCACGTGGTTGATGTATCCAAGGGGGTAGCGAAAGTCGTTGAACTTTTGATGGATGGTGAAACTGATCTACCACCGATTCACTTCGCCACAGGCACCGGCACTACCCTGGGTGAATTGGCCAGAATGGCGGTGGCGGCCAGTAACAATAATTGTGAGTTAAACGAAGTAGAAAAACGCGAAGCCAGTGTGAGCTGCTTTATCGGCGATCCGACGCGCGCTGAAGCCCTACTCGGTTGGACACACCAAACCCCGTTGCAGACCGGCTTCACTGAAATGGTAGAAGCCTTCAAGCAGTCTTCCAACTAGCACCTAACACGTCAATATAGATTCAGTAAAAAACTATGTCTTTAAATAATTACAGTTCCAGAAAGCGCGTATTGATCACTGGTGGAGCCGGTTTTCTCGGTTCACATCTGACTGAAAAACTACTTAACGAAGGTCACGAAGTGATCTGTGCCGATAGTTTGTTTACCGGCACCAAAGACAACATTGCATCGTTTAAGGATAACCCTTACTACGAGTTTATTCGCCACGATATCACCAACCCATTGCAGGTTGAAGTGGATGAAATTTACAATCTGGCCTGCCCGGCATCGCCGATTCATTATCAACACAACCCGATCCACACTATTAAAACGTCTGTAATGGGCGCGATCAATATGCTTGAGCTTGCAAAGCACCTGCAATGCAAAATTCTGCAAGCATCGACCAGTGAGGTATATGGTGACCCGACCGTTCATCCGCAAACCGAAGACTACTGGGGCAACGTTAACCCGATTGGGGTGCGGTCATGTTACGACGAAGGCAAACGCTGTGCGGAAACTCTGTTTTTTGATTTCCACCGCCAGGAGAACATCGACATCCGCGTGGTTCGTATATTCAACACATACGGCCCAAGAATGCACCCGGAAGACGGAAGAGTAGTGTCTAACTTTATCATGCAGGCACTACGCGGCGATCCCATAACAATCTATGGAGACGGTTCACAATCACGTTCATTCTGCTATGTTGATGATTTGGTCAATGGGTTTGTGAAGTTTATGGAACTAGACGATTCGACTGCCACAGGCCCTATCAACCTTGGCAACCCGAACGAATTTACTATTAAGGAATTGGCTGAAAACGTAATCCGCCTTACCAACTCAAAGTCTGAGTTGGTTTCAAAACCATTACCTAAAGATGATCCGCAGCAGCGGCAACCAGAAATCACCAATACACGAAAACTTCTAGACTGGGAACCTAACATCCAACTGGAAGAAGGCCTGAAGAAAACCATCAGCTACTTCGAAACTCTTATTTAAACTTGCGAATCTCAGGTTGCCTCAGCACCGGGTGGCAGCCTACTACACTTTATCTGCTGCTACGAAATGTGCACGAGGAGCATAATCCCACTGTGATTCGAGCGCCTTGAGCGCGCTTTTATCACTCTCGCTAAGCGCTGCAGGCAATGTGATTTGCACCACAACAAACTGATCCCCTGCCGGTGCAGCCGGCAAACCACGTCCTTTGATTCTTAGTCGTGTTCCACTGGCCGTGTTGGGTGGAATTTTAAGGTTTACCATACCCCCAAGCGTTGGCACCTGTAGCTGTGCCCCTTCAATCGACTCACTTGGCGTGACGGGCAAATTCAAAGTTATGTGCGCCCCCTCAACAGCAAAAAACTGATGCGACTTTAGTTTGATCGTTAAAATCAGATCTCCGTTTGTAGCGCCGGGCCTACCCTGACCTCGAAGCCGAAGTTGCTGGCCATCAATCACCCCAGCGGGGATATTGACACTCAATAGTTTTTCCACAAAGCCGCTTGCCGCTGGTACTTTTATTTTGGTTTTACCGCCCTGATACGCGTTTTCCAGTGAGACACGCACAGTTAAACGGATGTCATCACCTTTTGAATGACGGCCAACCGGTCCCTGGCGCCCACTGGTAAAGGGATCATTAGATCCACCACCGAATCCGCCAGCACCACCAAAAATTGATTCGAAAAAATCACTGAAATCTGCAGATTCACGTTGCCCGCCACCCGGATTAAACTTCCAATCACCTTGCCATCCCGGCGGTCGGCGAAAATCATCTCCGCCCTTAAAACCATGCTTCTTTAACTGGTCAAATTCCGCACGGCGTTTTTCATCCCGCAGCACCTCGTAGGCTTCATTAACCGATTTGAATTTCTCTTCAGCATCAGTTTCCTTGCTCACATCAGGATGAAACTGGCGCGCTTTTTTGCGATAGGCACGCTTGATTTCATCCTGGTTTGCAGAATCCGTGACGCCGAGTACCTTATAGTAATCTTTGAATTTCATTTAAATAGTGTAACCACAAACAGAGCTGAAATACTGCCGCATTAACTCACGGCAGAAAATAAGTTTTACAGGTAATATGGGCATTTTATCGCTGCACACAAGATTCCAATAATCACCACCAGATTATTTAACGACAAAGATCAATGATGCCACCTTCTTTAACAGACTCCCGGCCTATTACGACATGACCGCCAGAGTCTCCGTTGTTATCCCGACGTTTAACCGAGGGGCCACCGTGTGTCGGGCTATAGATTCCGTTTTGAATCAAACCCGCACAGCAGCGGAAGTCATCATAGTGGACGACGGATCGACAGACGGTACAGCAGAACAATTGCATGCGAAATATACAGATCGTGTTTCTCTACATGTTCAGACCAACGCTGGCGTTAGTGCCGCTCGCAATACCGGC
The DNA here is from genome assembly GCA_937928685.1 of uncultured Granulosicoccaceae bacterium. Classification (GTDB taxonomy): domain Bacteria; phylum Pseudomonadota; class Gammaproteobacteria; order Granulosicoccales; family Granulosicoccaceae. The sequence goes on along the minus strand of CALGJU010000278.1, from coordinate 12,470 downwards.
ATCACGAAGTCACAGGGAGACTGGATAGCACTGCTCGATTCTGACGATGAATGGCTGCCGGACAAACTCAATCAACAGCTGGAGTTGATTGACGCCCATACCGATTGCGTGCTGTGCCACACCGATGAGATTTGGATTCGCAACGGCGTTCGAGTAAACCAAATGAACAAACATAAAAAAGCAGGCGGCGAAATTTTCAACCACTGCCTGCCAATGTGCGCTATCTCTCCCTCCTCCGTGCTGATAAAAAAACAACTTCTGGACTCAGTGGGACTATTTGATGAGTCACTCCCCGCTTGCGAAGACTATGACCTCTGGCTAAGAATATGTGCAGATCACCAGGTTCACTATTTAGATCATCCCCTGTTAATAAAATACGGCGGACACGAAGATCAGTTATCCAGAAAATACTGGGGAATGGACAGATTCAGAATTCAAGCATTGACAAACTTACTGAACAATAAAAACCTTACTCACCACAAGCGTCAGAAGGCGCTCGCAATGCTCGGTAAAAAAACCCACATATTACTCAAAGGCGCAGTCAAACACTCTAACGATTCATTGATTGATGAGTGTCATGCCATTCTCCACCAGTACGATCTTCATAAGCCTGATGAGGCCCCGCTCAATACAGCCAAAGCCAATAGAGATGCGACAGACAAACAACCTCCACAACCGGAGGATCCAGCATGTTAAATTTAGTGGTTGCAACAAAGGTGGAAGCTGAATCTCTCATCAACGCCTTACACTTGAAACATGCTTCAGCTACCTTTCCGCTCTACACCAAAGACACCACATCATTGGTGATCACGGGGATCGGAAAATGTAGAGCAGCCGCCACAACTTCATGGCTGGCAGCCAGGTCTGAATCTGTATCGGCGAGCACCGGGCGCAATACATCTGCCTGTTGGCTAAACGTAGGAATCGCCGGGCACCGTGAGGCCCCCATCGGCTCAATATTCTGTGCACACAAAATTCATGATCTCGGCAGTGGTAAAGTTTGGTACCCGCCACGAATATCTTCACCACTGCCGTCTGCCAATCTCACCACAGTCGACAAACCACTCGAGAATTATCTTCCTGATCAGCTCCATGACATGGAAGGCAGCGGTTTTGTAGAGACTGCAAGAATGTATTCATACGCAGAGCTTGTGCAATGCATCAAGGTGGTCTCAGACAATACCGAACAACCATTCTCGAATATCGACGCTAAGCTTGCATCTCAACTGATTGAGCAGAACATACCATTTATCATAAAATTCATGGATCACCTGCAAGCTCTAGCCGCAAACTTGAATACCTTAGATATCAGTATAGTCAGCGAGTTTTTACACAGATGGAAGTTCAGCGTGTCGCAAAAAGTAATTCTTGAACGACTATTGCAACGCTACAGTGTTCTCCACTCCCCAATGACTACATTACCCGCTGATCTACACCAAGTCACATCAGGCAAAGAGGCACTTAGATGGCTAACTCATTCAGTTGACAGTGCGGATTTCTCTCTATGATACAAACGATATACGTCGAAGAGAGCGTGCGTAATCATCCACGAACCCGCGAGATTTGCGCGCGCTTTCCAGGTGCCACGCAAATCGATTGCGAAAGATATAACAGCGTATTTAACAGTAACTCACAGAATTTCAGACTTCAAAAACAGCAACCCTCTCTGATACTTGCGCACAAACGCAAGGGGTATGTTCTGCCTACTCCACCTGACTACGGTATCGGTGGATCACACAATTACTATTTCTCACACATGCTCAATTGCGTTTACGATTGTCGTTACTGCTTTCTACAGGGCATGTACCGATCGGCCAATTACGTAGTGTTTGTTAATTATGAAGACTACTTCGACCAAATAGAATCGACGGCGAAAGAAGCCTCAGGGGACTCATGGTTCTTTTCAGGCTACGACTGTGACAGCCTCGCATTTGAACCGGTAACAGGCTTCATGCGATATGCTTTGGATAGATTCTCCCTGATACCCAAAGCACACCTTGAAATTCGTACCAAAAGTACGCAAGTACGCGACCTCCTCAGCAGACCACCAATAAAAAACTGCGTGATTGCGTTTAGCTTCACTCCAGAGAAAGTCTCACAATCACTCGAGCATCGGGTACCGTCGATTAAAAAGCGAGTACTCGCAATGCAGAAGCTGCAGAATCATGGCTGGAAAATTGGACTTCGGTTTGACCCCATAGTGCATTCGAAAACACTAGAATCAGACTACCGGGATCTATTTACTACTATTTTTGAATCAATCGATCCGAAAACTGTTCATTCCGCTAGCTATGGAACATTTCGACTTCCAAAACCGTTTTTCAAGAAAATGGTTACGCTCTATCCCGAGGAAAAACTATTCGCACTGCCGCTAACAGAGCACAAATCACAAGTATCGTTCGGAGACATCACAGAAGAGTTATGCCTATCAACAGTGCATAATTTATTAATTGAATTTATTGATGAGCGTATTATTTTTCCGTGTAGCTAAGTAGAGACACCCAAGGTTTTTTTTCATGAACAGGTTAACTCCCTACCTGCTCAAGCACCAACAACGCTGTCGCAGCATTTGCCGTTCGATCAATAAAATCGAGAAACAACCCTTCTATTTCAGCGCCTTGCTCTCGCCACCACTTACTGTTTCCCCAGACCAGATTGTCGAGTTGCACGCCTAACGGCAATGCTCGAAGAAATCTATCCTCAATAAAAGCGGTGCGATCACCTTGAACAGGGGCGTATCCAATAGCCGTGGACATTTGTACATTTCTGGTTGGATCTGTCATATAACGCAATAATTCCATTGCGCCCTCAGCGGCTGATTCTTTAGGTATGCCGAGCATACTCATGTGAGCAATAGCACCATTCCAGATGACCCCATAAAGATTACGTACAGAGTCAGGTTGAGCTGCAATTTTACGTACTAAGTTCTGACTTGATACCGCAGCAAAAACAACAGCACCACTGTCAAGGAGTTCGAGCGCCTGGTGATCCGTCTCAACCCACACGATGTCAGTCGATATCCCTGCAAGCGAACTCTCCACCTGCTCCCACGCCTGCTCCATAGCCATAGCTGTATATATTTGATTAGCCGGGTAACCTTGGTCTAACAGCGCCCATTCAGCCAGCGCTCGCGGGGTCTTTTTCAACGCACGCTTACCCGGATAGGCATCGGTATTGAAGAAATCCTGAACCAGGCCTGGCATAGCTTCGGCATCAAATTCGCTCTCTTTAAAAGTGATCACCGTCGCCCAAATCGAATGTCCCAATGAACAAGGCTGTACACCATTCGGCACTATTTCATTGAGGTGAGAATTATCTGCGGAAAAAATCCTGTTTAGCGGCAGAATATTTAGATCTCCGCTATCACACGCTTGAACAGCGTCATGCAACGCAAGCTCGACTACATCTGTATTCTTAAAGTCGAGAGCATCACCCAGGGTACTTGATGATAGTCGGATCCCACCGCCCGCATGATGATTGTACGAATCACTTAGGTTGCGCCAAATAGTTGTTGAGTGATTAGAAATCAGGCTTTTCAATTTAATTTTTTCGCCACTGCCGGAATTAGCCTCGGCGGCAACAGGGTTGACTGACGCCAACAGAGCAATACTGGTCACAAGCACCGGTAGCACAACTAACCACTTCCGCAAGGCAATCATTACAGCGCCAACTATTCAAATACACACTACAAAAGTAGCAGTGGTCATTGAAGGCGCAAGCAACAATTGCATGCAGTTGCTAAACCACAAGACATTGCTGTGCCGATAATTTGGCAGCAATTCCAAAGTTATCTACTATAAATATCGATGTACTGAAAAGAATATTAAATCCGTCTTCCCCTAACCGAATGACCGGTTTGCAAAGCACCATCAGGAATCTTATGTCTCCTAAGGCAATTGAACCAAACTCAGAAGAAATGCTCTCAAAAGACGCGCGTATGCACGATGAAGAGGCTATCGACCTGCGAGAGTATGTAAAAATTCTCCGTAAACACCGCTGGCCGATTCTAGCGACTACCGCCCTGCTCACTGGCTTAGCAGCATTCGTAGTATCGGGAATGACTCCAGTATACCGAGCAACGACAACACTTCTGATCGAAACTCAGCAAACCATGCCAATGAATCTGGACCAGCTGATTGGGATCGATACAAACAACCGCGAATATTATCAAACACAGTTCGAGGTACTTAGATCACGTAAGCTCGCACGACGGGTAGTTCAAGAGATGGGGCTTTATGATCACCCGGAACTCAGCTTTCCGAGCGACAAAGATATCCTGTCACCCACTCAAACAAGCGGCACTGCTATTGAGAACACTGAACCGAGCGCAGCACTTAACCTTAGCCAGCTCGAAGCAGACCCAATTGAGCATCAACTGGTTGTTAACCGCTTTATAAGAAAAACCAAAATCACTCCCGTTAAGAACACCAAATTAGTGCGCATTAGTTTTGAGTCTGAAAGCCCGATATTGGCCGCAAGAGTTGCCAACAAAATTGCTGACACCTATATTCTCAGTTACCTTGACTCAAGAATGGAGATGGGTGAGAAAGCGACCACCTGGCTAAACGAGCGACTCACTGGATTAAAAGTAAAGCTTGAGGATTCCCAGCACCGATTGCTGTCATACAAAGAAGCCAATGGCCTAATAAATATTCAAGGCAACAACAGCCGCCTGAGTGAACAGGAAATAGGCATCATCACAAATAAACTACTCGATGCTGAGAGCCAGATGGCCTATGCAAAAATACTCTATGATGAGGTGTCAAAAACCAAAACTAAAGGCACGAACGCCCTACTCGGCTTACCGGTAGTTGATTCCAATGAAATGGTGCGCCGATTCAAAATCGAATTACAAGAAAGTCAATTCCGCCTGGACAAATTAATGAATCGCTATGGCGAAAAACATCCTGAGGTGATTGACGCCAGCTCAAGGCTAAACACGGCACGAGGCAACCTCAAAAGCCAAATCAACAATATTGTTGATTCAATTGAGAAAGACTATATTCTCGCACGACAGAATGCTGAATCCCTGCAAGCCACACTCAGCGACGGAAAAAAGGAACTTCAACAAAACGACCGCTCACAGCTAGAGCTCATGCACCTTGAGCGTGAAGTAGAACTCAACGAAGAAATTTACAACACTTTCTACACCCGCAGTCGTGAAGTCGATGAAGCGGAGAGCATGGGGACAACCAACGCTCAAATCGCAGAATATGCAGAAGCCCCACTAGGTGCCGTCAAACCGAAAAAGGCGCTGATCACATTACTGACGCTGCTGCTATCTGCGGCTGCTTCAATAGCGATAGCCATTCTTCGAGAATCTACCAACCAAACCGTCACGAGTACGGAAGACGTTGAATCAAAACTAGGTGCACGCATGTTGGGCATACTACCCTTAGTGTCAAAACAGACATTGAAGAAAAACGGAGCGTCCGCACTGGTCCCTGGATCACTCGATGAAGACAAACGCGCGTTCGAGGAAAGTATTCGCACTATAAGAACCAGCATCTGCCTCGATGACCTGCAAGAGCCTCATCAGGTAATCATGGTCACATCAGCCCTGCCATCAGAGGGAAAATCTACTCTTGCGAGTCACTTGGCGCACTCTCTATCCAACGTTGAAAGAGTATTGCTCATCGAATGTGATTTACGTCGACCGAGTCTGCACAAAGCTTTTAATTTTCAAGACTCAAACGGACTGGCTCAGCTACTCGCTGGCGAGGCAAAGTTCGCACAGTGCATAAAGCTGAGAGTCGTTGGCAATCTGGATGTCATCCCCGCCGGCTCTATTCCCGCACGCCCTCTTGATCTTCTAACATCAAAGCGCTTTGCCCAACTTCTGGAGCAAATGCGTAAGCGGTATGACAGAATCATCATAGACAGCGCACCGGTACAGGCTGTCAGTGATGCATTGCTTTTGGGTCAGTTTGCAGACGCAGTGCTTTATGCCGTAAAGGCAAATTCCACACAGATGCAGGTAGCCGCACGCGGAGTCAAGCGCATGCGTGATTCCGGAATAAACGTAACCGGCGCTGTGGTCACCCAGGTGAATCTTAAGAAACTGGCTTCCTATGGAGGCGAAATGGACTATCAGGGATATTACGACTACTACGGTTATGCCAATAATGAAACAGAGCGTCACTCAGCCCTAAAACAGCAAGAGGCATCTAACAAACTTAATTCAAATGATATTGCGGCCTGACTCTAACACTCTAACGCCATTTCAGGATTTGATAGCCCTCATCGCCAGCAACTAATGCGGTTGCCGGCTTGGGGTCAATCACTAATGCGACCTTTGCCATTTTGAAAAGTGGTAGATCAACTTTATCGTCAGAATAGGCTCTATCTACACACTTCAATTGAAACCTTGAAAGCAAGCTTTCCACTTGCCTTGCTTTCTCAGCGCCTATGCAGTTTTTGCCATCCAACGCGCCGGTGATGCCGGTGTTATCAAACAGTGCTTTTGTACAGAGGAGATGGTCCATATCTAATGACTTGAACAATAGGGACACATAAAACTCAAAGCTTGCGGTAGCAAGCACAAGCACATAACCCTGCTGTTTTAATTTTTTCAGTTCTTGTAAAGCCTGCGGCTTAATATTATTTTTGACGGTTTGTGCAGCGAAAGCCTCACATAGAACGTCCAATCTTTCGCCACCCAAGCCGCCAGCAATAGTGCCAAGAAATTTAGCTTTTAGCCAATGATTAGACTTCAAACCAGTCTTATAGGCACAGTAGTATGCGACTAAAGCCCCACTGCGTAGCAGACGAGCTGGCCTTTTCTTAAGGCAAAAGAGCAAGAAATCAACGTAAGTATCTCGATAGGTAATAGTGCCGTCAAGGTCAAAAACCGCTACTTTACGGTCTTCCACACGGTTACTTTGCTTCAATGATCCGTGACTCGGGTTTTATAGCGGCAGCTTTTTAAATATAAATTCAGGAATGCATTTTATGATTAGCATGATGTATCGCCAGAACCACGGCGTGTAGAGCACACTCTTTTTCTTTGTAATAGCAATATCAATATCAGCAGCAACCTTGTCAGCACTTGCCCAAAGCGCTCCTTTTTTAAACGAACTCGTCATGGGCGTATCTACAAACCCTGGCTTAATCGTTAGTACATGCACCCTGTGCTTTTGCATATCACTGCGCAAGCCTGCTAAAAAACTTTCCACCGCGCTTTTTGCAGCACCATAGCAATAGTTGCTTCGACGGCCGCGATCACCCGCCACAGAGCCTATCACCGCCAAAGTCCCACTACCCTGCTTTACGAGCTGATTGCTCAGATGTAGACTCAGTGACACTGTACTGGTGCCATTTAAATTAAATTGTTCCATTGCATAGGCCGGATCGCTTGCACAGCGAGCCTGATCCGTTAGCTCACCATATGACACCAGGGCGCAATCAATAGCACCCATCGTCTCAGTCACTTTTGACATCAACTTTTCATGTTCCTTTGCATCTGCAAGGTCAAACACCAGTGTGGTCACAGAAGCTTTGGATAATGTGCTTACATGCTCACCCAGCTGCTGTAGCTTTTCAGCACTTCGAGCCACCAGCACAATTTTTTCGCAACGATCCGCCACCCGATTGAGATAGGCCTGTGATATACCCGAAGTGGCACCTAGTATTAATAAATTTTTCACTTAAGTATTCACTCGTTGCCAGAAACTGGAAGTAAAAGCCGGATCAACAAATTGAGTATATTCGGCCAATTTTGGGAATGATTTTTCAAATGTCGCAGCACTCATAGTCGCATCCTTGGCAGGATAGATCGCACCACCCGCCTGCATTACCAATTCCTCAAGCGCCAATAACAATTGCCTTGTTTTATTTCCACGATTCGGAAAGTCTATCGCGAGCGTCACACCAGGCCTGCAAAAGGACAACAGCGCGGGCGATGTAATAGTTCCCATCGTCTTTAAAACAGACAAAAAAGAACCTTGATTAGCGGCAGAAATACGGGCAAATGCTTCAGTCAGTATTTCAGTATTTTCCTGCGGCACCACACATTGAAACTGGTAAAAGCCCTTGCGACCGTAGATTCGATTCCAGTTCAATAAGGAGTCAAGCGGGTAGAAAAACTTCGCTATGGTTTCTGTATATTGCCGATTACCTGAGTGAGCACGTATATAAGCTGCGTTGAATAAATTCACACTCAACCGATTCACCAAGGGAAACCCAGCGCCTACTACGGCTGGTACGCTGCGCTTGGAAGTATCAAGATCTGCATCAAGACCCCCTTCGTCAGCGTGATTGCCACGAAAGAAAACACCACGCCCTGACTTATCAAGACAATCTATCCAGGAGACACAATACTCATGAGTTTTTTCTGACTCGCCAGAGAGTGCGAGAAATTCCTCGTAGGTGCTGTAGGAAACTGATTCCACCGCCATCTTAGACTGTTCAATTGGCTTTAAAGCAAGCTCAACCCAGCCAATAAATCCGGTTAATCCCAAACCGCCTATCGTGGCAGCAAAGAAATCTGCATTTTCGGACTCGCTGCATAGCAATTCATCACCGTTAGAGCGACGCAGCTGAAACTTTTTTACAAAACATCCAAAGCTTCCTGCTACGTGATGATTCTTTCCATGTACGTCGTTCGCCACGGCACCTGCAACGGTAACAAACCCCGTTCCAGGCGTGACGGGTAAAAACCACCCATGGGGCACCACAAGTTTTGCCACTTGCCACAGCGTAACACCCGCCTCGCACCGGACCAGACCGGTGGCTTTGTCAAATGAGATAAATCGATTCAGACCTGTCGCATCAATGATAGCGCCGCCATCATTAATGCATACATCGCCGTAGCTTCGGCGATTACCCACTACCAGCTTTTTATCAGCAGCAGGTAATACATCAGTGCGCCAGTTCAGAGTAGATTGCACTTGCCTGGGTTGGCAAACGTTACCCCAGGAGTCATTCATGTTGCAGCTGAGCAGGCCGGACAATCACTCTATTATCCACTTCGTCTAACCCTGTGGATTCTTCCAGGAGTCATAGGCTGCCACCAACATATCAATATCATTATCAGTTGGCTCCCAATCAAGCTCCCGTTTAGCTTTCTCCATCGATAAAACACAAGTCTCATCTGCAATCAGATACTGCTCTGGATCAAGCAATGGCTTGTTAATCTTATCAAGCATCGCCAATACTGCCTTCACGGCAAATGCAGGTGTTGGCACTACAATAGACTTACTACCAGCTGACTTGATGAGTGTTTTTAGCAGCTGGCGAACGGTTGGCGGGTTGAGTGATCCTACATTATACGCCTCATTCGGTATGCCCTTTTCAACCGCTGCCAGGCATATCTCGGCACAGTCACTGACTGAAATAAACTGATAAAAGTTCATTCCACTGCCAATCGTAGGTACTGGCAGGTTGTTATCGATCAACTTAAACAGCGATTCCAAAATGCCCAAACGACCTGGGCCGATAATCAACCTGGGTCTAAAAATAGTGATATTGAATCCACGCTCACGATACTTCTCGCACAGCAACTCCGAATGATACTTGGCGTCGCCGTAGGGACCAACGGGTTCACGTGGATGAGATTCGGGCCTTGGATTCTCAACAGTATGCCCATAAACCATATCTGTCGTGTAGTAGATCACTTTTCTGCAACCCGTTTGGTTTTCAAGGTAATCAAACAGGTACTCAGTACCGTAATACAGCACACTCCAGAAATATTCGTGTCGATCAGCACGTTTTATGATCGGCACCAATAATCTTGCAGCAAAGTGATAAACGATATCATCGTCATCAACCGGAATCGTAGTCAACGCTTCTTTGTCAGTGATATCAATCATCATAAAATCGATATCATCATAATGCGGCGAGTCGGATTTTTTGATATCGATCGAAAGCACTTTTTCGCCGCGCGCGACCAGCTTCTTCGCTAACTCAGTCCCGAGGAATCCGTCCCCGCCGGTGATTATATGCTTCAATTTAGTTGATTCCGCTATTTACAGTCTTTCGGACAGGGCAGATGAGAACTGGCCTGTTGTGAGGGGCGTTAAATACAACGCAGCGTTTCGATTCGGTCAATATATTGGCACTGCATATTAGTTACAATCGGGTACGTCAAAGATTAGAGATTTTCAACAATCTGTAACTGCCAGTGGTTAAATTCATCAAGACCGTTTCAGCTATGCCAGCCGCGCTGCAATCTTAAACCGAAAGCAAAGTATAATGGTTGTCGCCCGAGTTCCCAACACCTGAGCCTTAACAATATGTCGAAGTATATACCGTTGATACTGTTCACAGTATTAACCAATTTTCTCTCCCAGATAATGCTCAAAAAGGGCATGACTCAAATCAAGCTCGATTCACTCAATGCCGCCAGCGCACTCCAGGCAATACCGGGAATACTGCTAAACGTATTTGTGATGGGCGGCCTGTTAGTCATGGTAATTAGCATGGCTTCACACTTATTGGTACTGTCAAAAGTCGATATCAGCTTTGCCTACCCGTTTCTGGGCTTATCATTTGTACTCGTTACAGCCTGGGGATACTTTGTACTTTCAGAACCCATGTCAGCCTATAAACTAATGGGCGTATCACTTATCGTTTGCGGAGTTGCCCTGGTTGCCAAATCCTGACACCCACAATGTGCTGGTGTGCGCGCTTGAAGGCGCACTGCTAAAAACAGACCTGAAGTCTGAGCAACTCATCTTTCGCACTAAAAATACGCTCGAACGACTGCTGTCGTCAAAGCTCGATCTAAAACGACTACAAATAGAACGAGCTGAAACCACAAACAGTGGCTTCGAAGTGCCAGTCAATGGGGAAGTCTACGAGTTTCTTGAAACACAGAAGTCACTAGGCAGACGGTTGATTCTTGACACCAAAGAGTCAGCGGAAGGCGTCAATGACATCTTGTCGGTTAAAAACATCTTTGACGAGATCATCGACACCAGTACCACCGAGCCTACCCCGGCAAGCTACGATTATATTGGTAGCAATGTGACGCAGCGGTCGATCTGGGACAGCGCAACTAATCGCTACCTGGTGACGAGCAATGTGGAAAAAACAGACGGGCTAGCAGGCCACTTCATTACCAAAGGCGGTGGGATAAAGTCGGTAGTCAAAGCAATAAGAGCCTACCAATGGCTAAAGAACATATTGGTATTCGTACCAATAATTACCTCTCAGCAGCTCTCTAGCACTGAAGCGTTACGCAACACTCTCATCATGTTTTTTTGCTTTTCGGCCGTCGCCTCGTTTGGCTACATTGTTAATGATCTTTTGGATCTGCAATCAGATAGAGCACATCAGACCAAACGTAACCGACCCTTTGCGAGCGGTGCATTAAGCGCAAAACAGGGCATCGCAATCGGCGGCGTACTGTTACTTGTTGCAATGCTTGGGTGCTTTTTCCTACCACCCATCTCCTCTGTAGTACTGTTTTGCTACCTGGTGCTAACGATTAGCTATTCTCTTTATTTGAAAACCAAGCTAATGATTGACGTCGTTTCATTGGGAGGACTCTTTACCCTTAGAGTTATCGGTGGTGCAGCTGCGATTGAAACGGAACTTTCGTTCTACCTGTTAAGCTTTTCAATCTTTCTCTTTTCAAGCCTTGGCATGGTGAAACGCTTTGCAGAGTTGCACAACCTGCAGTCGCAAAACAAGCTTGCGGCAAGAGGACGCGGTTACCGCGTTGAGGATATGGCCCCAGTAAGAATTATTGGCATCTCTCTAGGTTATATGAGCGTATTCATCATGGGCCAATACATCAACAGTCCAGTGATCACCGAGTACTACAGCAATCCCAAAGTAATATGGCTTCTGTTCCCACTACTGACTTACTGGTTGGGCCGATTATGGATATTGGCCAACCGAGGAGAGGTTAATGAAGATCCTCTCATCTTTGCGATAAAGGATCGAACCAGTTTACTCGTCGCGTTATTGTCGGCGGCTATTTTACTGGTAGCAAACTAGCCTAGCCTGTGCTCCAAAATGAACATCTCCCCGGCATGATGCAGGGGAGTAACTATTGCAAAACAGACCTAGAAGAAGCCTTCTTTGATAGTGATCACATCTCCCGGCTCAATAGTCTGAGACATTTCAACCCGGTAGCTCTGTTTCTCACCTTCTACTTCTCGAGTGAGAAAGATCTTTCGGCGCGACGCACGATCCGTCATTCCACCTGCGAGAGACAATGCTTTAGCGAGTGTTAAGCCTGGCTCATAGCCATAGCTTCCCGGGCTTCTTACTTCACCATCGACAAAGAACGAACGATATCGCTGCACTGTGATGTTGACTGAAGGGTTTTTCAAATACCCGTCGCGAAGCTTTTCTGTAATCGAATCGGTCAATTGCTCAGGTGAACGGCCAGCCACTTCAATTGTTCCAAGGTAGGAATAATTGATGGACCCTGATTGCGCCACTGTGGCTTCCATTGTCAGATCCGGCTCGTCAAATACCTGGATGTAAATGCGATCGCCTGCTTGAAGGATGTACTGCTC